>NZ_JBSGJD010000136.1:0-25624 GCF_053605405.1 Amycolatopsis sp. NPDC003861 | reverse complement strand
CCCTGGGTCGTGGCCGTCGGCGGCACCAGCGTCGGCCTGGACCAGAACAACCAGGCCAAGGTGCTGACCGGGTGGGAGAACAGCGGCAACACCCAATCCGGCAGCAGCTGGGCTCCGCAGAAGGATGCGGACGGGCCGTTCGCCTCCGGCGCCGGCGGTGGCAGCTCCACGCTCTACGACGCGCCGGACTGGCAGGCCGGTGTCGTCTCCAGCTCGGGTGGGAAGCGGGCGGTACCGGACATCGCCGCTTTGGCCGACTCCTACACCGGGATGCTGGTCGGTCAGACCATCAAGGGCCAGTTCGGGATCGGCTCCTACGGCGGCACCTCGCTCGCCTCGCCGCTGATCGCCGGGCTCGTCGCCGACGCCCAGCAGGCCCGCTCCGGCAATGCCCGCGCCGGGCTGCTCACCCCGGTCCTCTACAGCTTGAAGGGATCCGCTGCGATCGCCGACGTCACGCCGCAGAAGGCGGGAGTGTGGACGCCGATGATGCACGCCTTCAGCGGCGTCGCCGTCCCCGGCGGACAGGGCAGCTACCTCATCGACTTCGACGCCCGCCCGCAGAACCTGCAAAGCGGCCCCGGCTGGGACAACGTCACCGGCCTCGGCACCCCCGCCGCCGGCTTCATCTCCGCGCTTTCCCATTAACCACAACCTCTTCTCGCGGCAAGCCCGCTCCAGTGCGGGCGGGTTTGCCGCGGCCTCCATCGACCTCGAGGAAGGACAGTTCCATGTCGCAGACGCCACAGCCGGCACCGAACCGGTGGCGGGTACTCGCGCTCTGGCTGGCCGGAATCGCGCTGGTCGGCACCGCGGGCGTGCTGCTGGCACCGTCAACGACAGCACCCGACGCCGCTCGCGGCGGCGCCGAGCCGGTCGAGCTGGGAGTCGAGCTGCACGTCCCGGTCGTGGCCGCCAGGGCGGTCCCGAATCTAACCGGGCTGCCTGAGGCGAGCACCTTCAGCACCATTCCGGGCGCCCCGCAGGACGCGATGACCGAGGAGATACCGGACGGGCAGCTCGTGCACCCGACCGAGCCGGTGCCGGTGTACGACCAGCCCGGCGGGGCAGCCATCGCGGTCCTGCCGACCACCCAGCTCGGGTCCGACACCTGGGTTCCGGTGATCGAAGAGGAACCAGGCTGGGTACAGGTTCTCCTGCCGTCGCGGCCCAACGGCTCCACCGGCTGGCTATCCACCCAGGCCAACACGCTCGACAGCCGATCGACCACCGACCAGATCGTCATCGACCGGGCCGCGTTCCGGCTCACCCTCTACCGCGACCACCAGCAGATCGGCACCTGGAGCGTCGGCGTCGGCACCGCGGCCACGCCCACCCCGACCGGACGGACGTTCGTCCTCGCCTCGATGACCGACGCGAAACAGAAGTTCAGCCCGGTGATCTTCCCGCTCGGGATCCACTCGACGACGTTCACCACCTACGGCGGCGGCCCAGGGACCACGGGCATCCACGGCTGGCCGACCACCGACGTGTTCGGCCGCCCGTCCAGCGACGGATGCATCCGCGTCCCCGCCGACGCCCTCGCCACGTTCACGAATCCGGCAGATCCGGTGCCCATCGGCACCCCGGTCCTCATCCGCTAACCCAACCACACCACCACTTCTGGAGACATCAGCCATGAACACCACCCGTACCGCCCTCGCCGCGGCCGGAGCCGGCGCGCTCCTCATCGGCACCCTCACCACCCTCGCGTCCAGCTGCACCCCCGCGACCGCGGCACCGCCCGCCCTCGCAGCCGCCGCGGCGACGTCGACCGCGACCGGGATCTCCGTCTCCGGCGGCGAGCACCTCTCGGCCAGTCCCAGTGTGTCCAGCAGCGGCGCGATCAAGACCGCCGGCGGCTCGGTGTCCACGCCGAGCGGCGCGGTCGTGGCCAGCGGCATCAGCCTGCAGGCCGGTGCCGGCTTCGCCGAAGCCCGCGTCGCGTCGGTGCGGGTCGGCGGGACCACGGTCGGGCCGTTCACCGCGACCTGCCGCAACGGCGCCATCACCACCAGCGCCCCCAAGGGCGGCAACGGCAACCTCAAGGTCACCGGCGGCGGCCATGGCACCGCCGGGGTCATCACCGTCACCACCGGCACCGCCCCCACCCGCACCAGCGAAACCGGCGGCCCCACCTCGGCCAAGCCAACCGTCGGCACGGCAATCACCGTCACGGTGGCAACCGTCAGTTGCGGCGCCGGGACGCCTCCGCCGCCGACCGGCAACCCGCCCGCCGGCACGCGCCCGGCCCCGACGCACAAGCCCGGGGCACCGGGGACGTCGCGCCCGGGCGCGCCGGGCCAGCGGCACCAGCAAGGCGACAACCCAGGTGACCGGACCGCACCCAAGCCACAGCCCAAGCCCGGCCACGTGCCCGTCACCGGCTGATCACCGCCCGACCGCGCGGGCCCGCGCCCCCACCTCAACCCCTCCAGCGCGGGCCCGCGCACCCCCGTCCGCTCACACATCCCCGCCGGGCGCCCCTCCCCACGCCCACACAGCACCTCATCGACTCACCGACCAGGGGAGATCTCCATGTCCACGCTCGTCTTCAGCCACGCCAGCACCGACTACCCCGACACCGCGTCCGACGAGGACGTCCGGGCCGTGCACTTTGTCGGCTCGCTGCCCGCCGTCTTGACCGGCGACCACCGCGCCACGATGCAGTGGTTCCTCGACCACAGCACCGACACATCGCTGACCGGATTGCCGTGTGATCCGGACCCGCGATGGATCATCGACTGGCTCGACGGCCTCGCAACCGTCGACGCCCTCGAACCCGTCCGCACCGGCGCCTCCGCCGACTACGACGACATGCCGACCTACCGTCTCAAGCACGGCCACTGGCTCGAATCCGAGGACCTGTCCCTCGGCCGCGCCGCCCACACCGACGCCGTCATGGCCGCCCGCGCCCAGCTGCACGACGACCGCGATTTCCCGCCGCACCAGGTGTCGATCCCGAACCCCTACGACCTAGCGCTGTTCACCTTCGGCACCCCGACCGCCGCGGTCACCCATCTGCCGGTGTTCCGCCAGGCCGTGCTCGACGACGTCCACACCATCCACCGCCAGCACGGCAACCAGGTCGTCTTCCAGCTCGAAACCCCCGCGGTCCTCGCGACACTGGATCGCACCCCGCGGCCGCTCTGGCCGGCGGCGGTGCGGGCCCTGGCCAAGCAGGTCGCCCGCGTCCTCAGTGACGGCCCCCGCGACGCGACGTGGCGGATCCACCTCTGCCACGGCGACCTCGGCCACCAGCCCCTGTTCGCCCTCACCGACCTCGTGCCCGCGGTGCAGTTCCTCAACACCCTCCATAAGCAGCTGCGGCGGCTGCGGATCCCGATGCCCGCGGTGCACATCCCGATGTGCACCGGAACCCAGGCCCCGTCGACGGACCCGCGGTTCTACCGGGCGCTTCGGCACCTGCGCCGCGACATCGCCGTCATCGCCGGCCTCGTCGACGAAACCCACCCCAAAGACTCCCGCACCGCGCTCGGACTGGTGGAGACCGAGCTGGACCGGCCCGTGTTCGCGGTCGCCGCCGCCTGCGGCCACGGCCGCCGCCTGGTCCCGGACGCCGTCGCCAACGCCGCGCTGGCTTGCGAACTCGCCCGCCACACCACCGACACCCCGGCCCGCTGAACCACGGAGAGGACCGCCGAGATGGACTCCACGACCACGCCGATACCGGCCGCAGCCGGCCAGCTCGCCGACGAAGACGGGACGCTCACGCCGATCCTGCGTACCGGGATCGTGCCCACCCGCGCGCTGTCGGGTGGCCGGATGCACTTGCCCGGCGCCACCACACTCGCGCCGCAACGCCACGACACCACCGAGACCGCGATCGCGATCATCAGCGGCCACGTCGCCATCCTCTCCGGCAACGCCATGCAGCCCTTCCACCCCCGTGCCGGAGACATGATCTACATCCCCGCGACCCTGCCCTACGCGGTCGTCAACCTCAGCAACAACGCCTCCGTCCTCGCCCTGGTCTTCCGCACCGACCCCGGCTTCGACACCGACGTCCACCGCATGCCCGAACTCGACCACGCCGTCCGCGACCAGATCCCCAACCTGCGCCGCACCCACCACAAAGCCCTGCTCACCCGGCGCAGCGGCCGCGCCCGCCGCACCTGACCCCGTCCTCACCCGCCGTCCAGCACCACGCCACCCGCCGACCAGACCCCTTCGGCGCCTCCCCGTCACCTGGCGTGCCACACCAACCGGCTCGATCAGGAAGACATCATGCGAACCTGGATCACCGACACCGCCCGCGACCTACTCGACCACCCGGCGCCCGGCGGACCGCTCACGCTCGACGAAATCGCCGCCTGCGCCGGCATCACGACCCGTCAGCTGTGGGCCTACTACAACTCGGTCGAGGCCATTTTCGCCGACATTCCCGCACGCCCGAGCCACGTAGGGCGGTGCTGACGATGCGCTGGAAGAACCTTCACCTGCGCGGCATCGGCGCTGCACTCGGCGAGATCGTCGCCGTCGACGACCTCGAGTCAGCCCAGACCTTGTGCGGCGCCACCAGCCAGCGCGCCGTGTCGATCGCGCGCGACAGCACCGGCATGGATCTGGCTGTCCGCGCCGGACGCAACGCCCTCGCCAGCATGGCCATGACCACCACCGGTCCACTCCCGGTGCCCGACCTGCACTTCCACGCTGCGATCTGGCGCGGCAGCCGCGGCATCGACTTCTGGTCACGCGCCGCCTACGTCCGCTCCCGCCTCGGCCTGCCCGCCGGCCACGGCATCGCCACCGAACTCAACGCCATGAGCAACAGCCTCGTCGGCGGTATCGACATCTCCGCCCGCGTCCTCGCCGGCAGCCCCGACCTCGACACCGTCCTGCTCACCGGCGGCGAAACCTTCGGCCCACCCGCCTTCGACCACCTCACCGCCGACCACGGCATCGCCTACGGCGACGGCGGCTCCGCCCTCATCCTCGGCCGCCAAACCGGCTACGCCACCATCCTCGCCACCAGCTCCTACACCGACCCCACCCTCGAACAACTCCACCGCGGCAACCACCGCTTCCTCCCCGCAGGCACCACCGAACTCGGCATCGAAAGGATCCGCGAGCGAAAGCGCCAGTACACCAACGCCGTCGGCGTGAGCTCCGTCGTCCGCCGCAACCATGACGGCGTCCGCGCCGTCATGGACGAAGCACTTCATGACTCCGAGCTGCGCCTCGACCAGCTGCGCTGGATCTTGCTGCCGCACTACGGCCGGTACCTACTCGACACGCAATGCCTGCAACCGCTCGGCATCACTGCCGATCGCACCCTCTGCCACGCCGGCGACCAATGGGGCCACATCGGACCCAACGACCAGATCGTCGGTCTCACCCATTTGCTCGCTTGCGGCGCTGTCGTCCCCGGCGACCACGTCGCCTTACTCGGCATCGGCATCGGCATGACCTGGACCGCCGCCATCCTCCGCATCGACATGGCGCCGCCCGACCTGAGTGGCCTCGCCCCGCCGCTGCGCTGGCCCTGGCGCGCGCCAGCCGACGCGCAGCGTTGATCAGCACCTGGCTCCCGCAACGCCGAGCTCCCGAGGACTCCCATGCCGGACATCTACCGACCGTCGCGTCTCGACCAGGCACTCTTCCGCGCGCCATTCATCGTCATCGACGCCGACAACCACGCGCACACGATCACACACCATCTCGAGGACGCCACCAGCATCCTCAACACCGATGACTCGGCACGAGCCATCGTCGGCACACTCCGCCAGCACCTCCTTGCCATCGACATCGACCCCGAAGACACCGGCGCTGGTATCGACGCAGGCGAAGTCGTAGCCGAACAGCTGCTCCTTTGGGCCGACCACTACGGCCTGCCCTGCCTCCGCCGCGCCTCCGGCCGCCCAGGACACACCCACCTCGTCATCAAGACTCCGCCGTGCCTATACCAGGAACTGCAGCGCGTCGTCGACGCAGCGGCCACCCGGCAGAACGTCTCCGCCACCGTCCGATCAACCCTCCGGCTCACCTCCTCACCACACCGACACAACCTGCCCGGCCCGATCCTGAGCTGCACGTTAACCATGAATGACGTGCCGGAACGCGAAACTTCCGCAGCCTCACGGGCGACGCAACGCACGCGCCGGCGTGGCACGTCAGGCGTCAGCAGGTCCGAAGGCGAGTACGGCCACGCCCTCGCGCTCGCCCGCGCCGGCCTTACCACGGGCCACGCCTGGACATTCGCCAACCTCGCCGGCACCAAGGCCCGCGAAATCGGGCAGCAAGCCTGGCGACGCTGGTTTTGGGCCCCCGCCACCACAATCGCCGCCGCCGAAAGCGGCCTCACCGAGCAGCAAGCGTGGGACCTCTTCCACCAGGCATCCCCTACGCAGGCCGCCCACCTCGGGCGGGACGAATGGCGCCGCAGCCGCTGGCTACCCGCTCTCCGAGAAGCAGCACTGGACCGACCACGACGGCGCCGCCTCGGACCACTCCCGGCCGCAAGACACGACCGCGAACGAGTACTCGGCCGGCTGCAGCAGATCCAGACTTGTCTCCAGAAGGCAGTTGACAGATGCCTAATCCGGCGGTTCAGCGTCAGTGCGCGCACAGGCACGATCTCCGGTGTACGCGTGAATAGCCTGCGCGCTGCTCTCGACGCTCTTGCGCACGCCCTCGTCACGACCCGGGGCTCAATCTCCGTGCGCAAGTGGGCCGAGCAGGCGCGTCTTGATCCCAAGACAGTCCGACGAGCACGAGATGTTGCGCTCGCCCAGGGCATCCTCAAGCGGGTACACCACTACGTGGGAGGCGGAGCGGACTGCGACGCCTTCGCGGTAGCAGGAAACGTTGCTTCCGAACCCAATTTGCGCACAGATTCCCCCACTCTGTACACCCCCAGTTTCGGCGAGGCCGACCTTCACAGGCTTCGACGACAACATCGCCACGACCGCATTCAACAGCAGCTACATCTCAGCAGAGCACCTCAGCGTCATACCAAAGCAACCAGCCAAAGCAGCTACAACGGGCAGTCCGCGACTTCAGCCACAACCCGGAGAACCGATCGACAAACTCCTCGCCGCTTATCGCCAACTGTCAACGCTCCAAAGGCGATTTCTTCAAACCAAGCTTGTCCTCCCCTCGGCAATCTTTCTGTCTACAGGAGTGAAAATGGCAAGCAAACGATCACAGAACGAGCCTCTCACACCATCGCAGCGATCGTTACGTGCGCGAATTGCAGCACACGAGTCATGGGCAAGGACAGCAAATCGAGCAGACCGAACCGCGCCAGCACGAAAGGCAGCCCTGGACCGATTCGAGCGCCAAGTTGACCCCCATGAAGAACTCGACGAAACGACGCGAAAACAACTTGCAGACTCCGCTAAGCGCGCTCACTTTCAACGGCTTGCCCTCCTCAGTTCCCGAGCACGCCGCCGAGGCTCAGGAAGTGACAGGTAACCGAGATGCACGCAGATCCGAAACGCTGGCACCAACTCGCACGATGCCGCCTATACCCGACACTGAACTGGCACTCAACGGCATCCGAGGAGGCCGCGGTCTGCCGTCGGATCTGCGATTCCTGCACGGTTCGGGCACCATGCCTCGCTGAAGCCCTTACCGAACGCGACCCCTGGGGAATCTGGGGCGGCCTCACTCCGGACGAGCGAGAGCAAGTTGCGGGCGAGGAAGCTGTCCGAATTCTGCCGACGCATGGCACCAACTCCCGCTACGCCAAGCATGGGTGCAGGTGCAGCCGGTGCCGCGCAGCCCACACAGCGTACGAGCGAAGCCGGCGGCAACGAGGACGAACACCCTGCGCAGCAAACGGTCGATCATGATCGTTCTGCGACCCTCCTATTTGCCAATTTCCGCTCAGACCCGACCAGGGGTTATACTGGTGTAGCACTGCGCTACGCCGTTCCCGCTTTGGGAGCGGAGGGTCGCAGGTTCAAATCCTGTCATCCCGACCAGATGGATCGACGGCGTGACCGGCGGAGACGCCGGTCAGGCCGGATTCGGGGCCAGGCGGTCCTGCAGCGTCGCGTGGCGGAACTGGTACGCCGGGCCGATGGAGCGGAGCAGGTGACGCTCGCGGGCGTCCTCGAGGAAGCGGCCGAGGCGCAGCGGGGTCCGGTAGCGGATCGCCAGGTAGGTCTGGGCGACCATGGTCATCCAGGCCTGGGAGAACATCAGGCCCGCCAGCAAGCCCATGCCCGTCCACGTCATGAGCGACCAGAAAATCTCACTGCCCGTGTTCCACGCCAGCCGATCGAGCTGATCGGCAGCACCCAAAAGCGGAAGCCACACGACAAAACCGACGGTTTTCAGCAGGACATCGTTTCGCCACAGATCAACCGAACTCAGCCCGGTCGATCCATCCGACAGATAGTACGCAGAAACAAATAAACTCAACAACGAACCGACTACTCCCGAGGCAATTCCGGGGAGCAGCCCCGAAAATACGCCGGAAAGCACGGCGAAGAACACTCCTGCCACCGCCGCGGTGACGAGCGCTTCCGACTTCAGCAACTGGCGGGTGAAAATTTTGTCGATGACGACCGGGCGAACGCCGCCGACCAGGCCGGACGCAACGCCACCCAGAAGTCCGGGCGCGAGAGAGATCCCCAGGATGAGCAGCCATTCACTCTCGAAAGACCTCAGCCTCCCCAGGAAGACGATTGTCAGAACGACACCAGAGCAGACCGCACCCAAAGAGGCACTGAGCGTCACACGAACACGCACGGGCAACCAGCCGGGGATTCTCCACCGCTCGAGCTCACGCGTGTTCTCGTCCCTCAGTCGTTCGGCAACCAGTGTGAGCGTGCGCAAGGCGACAGCGGGAGAATAGCGAGAGCGCCGATGCGGGGAATACGCAGCCTCGATGGCCTGGTCGAGCAGGTACTCGGTCACCGTCCGCGCGTCCGGGAACCGCTCCACATCGAGCAGCTCATCGATCGCGCCCACCGGAGAACCCTCGACCGGGCGAGGCGGGTAAATGTCCCGGATCAGCGAGATCGTCAACGGACTCGCCAACGCCCGGGCCACCGGGCTCTCCGGGCTCCCATTGAGCGCCCCGACCAGCTTCACCCATGGCCGCGGTGCCGGTTCGGTGATCCCCTGCAGCAGGTACGTCGCCGCGTCGGCCGGCGTCGGTGGCTTCAGCTCGAGGGCGACCGCCCCGGCCAGGACACCGTGCTGGACCGTGTCGAGAAGTTCTTGAGTCCGGGACAGCAGGACCAGCCGGACGCTCGTCTGCCGGCCGAGCTCTCGCAGCACCGCCGGGCGGATCGTCGCCGGGATCTCGTCGAGACCGTCGAGGAACACCGCGATGCGGCCGTCGCGGAGGAGGTTCGCCACCTGGCGGCGGCCGCGGCGACCGGGCAACGCCGCCGACTCCGCCAGCTTTGTCGCCACCCAGTCCGGGAACGACGTGCGGTCCGGGTCCCAGCCGTGGAGCGTGAACATCACCGGGACCGGGATCCGGGCGCGTTGATCAGGCGATGTCTGCGCACGACGGTAGTGCAGCGCGTCCAGGAGCAGCAGCACCGCGGCCGAGCTCTTGCCCGCCCCCGGACCGCCGACCAGGATCAGGCGACCCGAGGCGAGGCCGCCGTAAATCCGGTGCACCGTCCGGTGCGTGCCTTCCCGAAGCTGGGCGGCCGTGACGTGGTCGATGCCCGGCAGCGGGTCGAACGCGCGTGGCCTGGTCGCCGCCGACACGGGGCCGGCGACCGGCTCCGGACAGCGGCGCCAGCGGATCGGCAACGGCACCGGCTGGAGCAGACCCCGTTCCGCGGCGGCAGCCTCCCACTGCGACCGCATGGCCGCCGCGAGGTTGTCGACGAGCCGGTCGACGTCCGCGCCGCTGATCTTCCGGCGGCTGCCGAGGAGCTGCCACAACGCGATCAGCGTGCCGAGCGCGGCGAGGACGAACTGGCCGTAACCACTGGCGTTGCCGCGTTCGGCGGGCTCCAGCAAGGTCACCTGGAACACCCACCACCCCAGCCCGGCCGCCACCAAGCCGATCGCGAAGCCCCACCACCGCCGACGCACCATGCCGATTCAGTCGCTCGTCCCCGACGTCGGGTTACGACAGGAGGCCCGCCAGCCAGGCCGACAACGTCTCCGCCAAGGCCGCCGGCTGATCCTCGGGCGTGTGGTGTCCCGCCTTCTCCGGACGCCGCACCACTTCCAAAGCCGCGAACGTCGACGCGCACCACTCCACCATCGGCGGCGTCAGCATCGTGTCGTAACCCGGCTCGAACGTCACCAGCAGCTTGGGAATCGACGGAGAAGTCCGCAGCCACCGGCCGAACGCCTCGATCCGCGCAACCACCGCGGCCGGCGAGCCACCCAACGGCATCGAGCGGGTCCACTGCAAAACCGGGCGGCGGTCCTGGAACGCGTACTCCGGCGGCAGGAAGTCCTCGACGAGCGACTCGCCCACGCCCGGCGTCTTGAGCGCGCGGAACAACTCGGCGCCCGCGGGCGGGAACTCCTCCCAGGTCATCGGCTTCAGCACCGCTTCCGTGAACGCCAGTGCCCGGACTCGCGAGGGATGCCGGGACGCCCAGTCCGCCGCCAGCGCGCCACCCCAGTCGTGGCCGATCAGGACCACGTCGTCCAGCGACAGGGCGTCGAACCACGCGTCCAGATAGCGGGCGTGGTCGTCGAAGGTGTACGCGATGTCCGGCCGCGGGGACGAACCCATGCCGATCAGGTCCGGTGCCAGCAGACGGCCCGGCAGGGACGGCATGACGTTGCGCCACAAGTGCGACGACGTCGGGTTGCCGTGCAGGAGCACCACCGGAGCACCGGTGCCCGACGAACGGTAAGCCAGCTCCGTCACTTGAACGCCCCCGCGAAGCGCGACGCCCAGTCGGCGAACGGACTCGCCGGGCGGCCCAGCACCCGCTCGACGTCCGGGCTCACCTCCTGCTCCGCGGGCGTCGGCGAGCCGAGGATGTCCAAAGTGGAGTCCGCGACCTCCGGTGGCATGAAGCCCAGCATGAGGGAACGCGCCTCCTCGCGCGTCTGCGAAACGAACCGCACCGGCTCGCCCACCGCGTCCGCCAGCGCCGCCGCCTGTTCGCGCGGGGTGATCGCCGCCGGGCCCGTCAGTATGTACGCCTGGCCCGCGTGGCCCTCCGAACGCAATGCCTCCGCCGCTACCGCGGCGATGTCCGACGGGTCGACCACCGGCAGGGCCACGTCCGCGAACGGGGCCGCCAGCTCCCGCGAGGAGCGGACGCTTTCCGCCCACTGCAACGCGTTCGACGCGAACGCTCCCGGCCGGAGCAGCGTCCACTCCAGACCCGAGCGGCGCACGGAGTCCTCCAGCACCGCCGGGTGGCGGCCGGTCGCCACGCCCTGGGACGACAGCGCCACCACTCGCCGGACGCCCGCCGCCTTCGCGCGGGCCAGGACGTCGTCCAACGGCACGAACGCACCCGGCACCATCACGAACACCGCCGACACCCCGGCGAACGACACCGAAGCCAGCTCCCCTTGCCGCACCACCACTCCCGGCGGCGCCGACGTGATCCGGCGGGACACCGCCGTCACCTCTTCGCCCGCCTCCGCCAGCATCCGCACCAGCGGCGCTCCGACATTTCCCGTCGCTCCCACAACCATGATCATGGGATCGACGGTACATTCGGAGTGATAGTAGGTACCTAGAGGAAAGTATTGGCCGGAGGCGCCAGAAGTGACCGAGACCACACCCGAGCAGGCCTGCCCGATCGCCCCGGTCGTCGACATCGTCTTCAGCCGCTGGACGACGCCGATCCTGTGGGCGCTCAACGAGTACGGGCGCCAGCGGTTCGTCGAGCTCGAACGCCGCATCGCCACGATCACCCCGAAAGTGCTCACCCAGCGGCTGCGGCAGCTGGAGCGCGACGGCCTCGTCGTCCGCACCTACCACGCCGAGGTCCCGCCACGCGTCGAGTACGAGATCAGCGAGCTCGGCCGCAGCCTCGGCCCGCTGTTCGCGTCGCTCTCCGAGTGGTCGGGCAACCTCGGCAAGGTCGAAGCGGCCCGCCGGTCCTACGACGAACGCCACTCCGCCAGGTAGGCGGCTAGGGCGAGACGTCCAGGTAGTCGAGGTTGGCCGGGCCGTCGGCGGTCGTCGCGGTCAGGCGGACCGTGTGCGCGCCCGCCGGCAGCGACAACGCCTTCCCCACCGTGCTCCACGTCGTCCACGCACCCGTCGCCGGGAACGGCACGCCCGCGGCCACCACCGTGCCGTCGACCGAGATGTCCACCGGGCGCGCCGCCGCCGTGCCGTTCGCGTAGCCGAACGTCAGCGTCGAGGCCGGGCCCGTGACCTGCCATTCGATGTAGCTGCCGACCGCATTGGCGCCGTTCGCGAAGCCGGTCCCGGAGAAGCCCGCGTGGTTCGAATCCACCGTGCCGCCGGTCGACAGCGTGGCGGACTCGGCTTCGTAGCGCGTCGAGGAACCGCTGGCGCGCGACACCCGGTACAGCACCGTCGCGTGCGAAGGCACCGAAGCGCTGATCGCCCCCGAAGTGCTCCGCACCGCCTTGCTCCACAAGTCCTTGAGCGTGTACGAGGACGCGCTGCCGATCCCGGTCGCGGACGCCGTCGTGCTGATCGTCGCCGTCGCGCCCGTTTCGTTGGACAGCGCCACCGCGCGGTCGCCGTTCGAGAGGACCTTGCTGTAGACGACGAGGCCGGCGTTCGCGCTCAGCACGGTCGCCTGCTTGCCCAGCGGGTCCTGGTCGAGCGCGATGACCTCGGTGTTCTTCAGGATCGAGAAGTTGTCGTCCGACACCTTGCGCAGGTCGCTGCCGATCAGCAGCGGCGCCGCCATCATCGCCCACAGGCTGAAGTGCGTGCGGTACTCCGTCGCGGTCATCCCGCCGTTGCCGACCTCGAGCATGTCGGGGTCGTTCCAGTGGCCGGGGCCGGCGTACTGGGCGAGGCCGCGGTTGGTCTGCGCCTTGCCGATCATGCTCGACCACTTGTCGGAGATGTCGCCGGTGGTGCGCCACAGGTTCCCGACCGGCGCCGCCCAGGTCCACGGCTTGTTCTGCCCCCACTCGCAGATCGAGTACGCGATCGGGCGGCCGGACTTCGCGAGCGCGTCCCGCATCGCCTTGTAGCGCTGCTGCGCGTCGGCACCCTGGTTGTTGCAGTTGTCGTACTTCAGGTAGTCGACGCCCCAGGAGGCGAACAGGTTCGCGTCCTGCTGTTCGTGGCCCAGCGCGCCCGGGAAGCCCGCGGTGTTGCAGGTCTTCGTGCCGGCGCTGGTGTAGATGCCGAACTTCAGGCCCTTGGCGTGCACGTAGTCGGCGAGCGCCTTGATGCCGCCGGGGAACCGCGCCGGATCGGGCACCAGGTTCCCGGCCGAGTTGCGCGACGGCAGCGCCCAGCAGTCGTCGATGTTGACGTAGGTGTAGCCGGCGTCCTTCAGGCCTTTGCTGACGAAGATGTCCGCGATGCCCTTGATCATCGTCTCGTTGAACTCGGCGCGGCACTGCGTCGAATTCCAGTTGTTGAAGCCCATCGGCGGCGTGCGCAGCAGGCCGTTTTCCAGGGCCGACGCCGTGGGCGAGCCCAGGACGAGGCCGCTGGCCGCGATCGCGAACGCGGCGGCCGCGCTCGCGATGCGCCGGAGTGAAGACATGCGTGCTCCCGGAGGTGAGGTGGAGGACCTCCGGTTAGTAAAAGTTCCTTCCAATCAGGGAGTCAAGGTCTGGTGCACGAAACATCAGATATGACGCCGGATCATCCCGGTCATCGGCACGCGGCGGGCAGCTCCTCCACCAGCCAGGTGTGGATCTGCCGGGCCGCGTCCGCCACGTCCTCCCCCGTTTTGAGGGCGAGGACCGGGACCCGCGGCTCGGCGACGGCGGTCCCGAACAGCCGCAGGTAGGCACCGACGGCCGTCAGTTCGGCATCCGTCGCCGTCTCGGGCACTTCGTCGAATTCGACGTCCGCCGGGTCGGCGAGCACGACACCGGTCGCGCCGGCGGCGTCGGCCACGACGGCGGCGAGCAGCGCCCCCGAACCGGACCCGAGCACGACGAACGGTTCGCCGTCCGCCTGGGCGCGGATGGCTTCGGCGGCCGTCGTGACCAGCGTGTCGAGGTCGGCGGGCGCGGGCGTCTCGCCGTCGAAGCCCGGTGCGGGCAGCAGCCACGTCTCCCGGACGCCGTCGAAGCGCGCGGTGACGTCCTCGCTCCAGCAGGTCGAGCCGGTGAGCGTGCCGAACGCGAACAGCAGCGGCCGGGACGCGCCCGTCGTCGCCCGCCGGAGCCGGGGTGTCCACGGCGACCCGGGCAGGAACTGCGCGGCCGCGCCGAGGAACGTCCGGAACTCGGCCGCGCGGCCGGTATCCCGCGCTGTCCGGAGCAACGTCCCCAGCGAGCCGCCCGGCTCGGCCGCCGGCAGCGAGACGTTGGCCAGCAGGTGCGCGGCCAGCTCCCCGACCGTCGGGTAGTCCCAGACCAGCGCGGCGGGCAGTTCGAGGCCGGTCGCCGCGCTGATCCGGTTGCGCAGCTCGACGACGCCGAGCGAGGTGAACCCCAGTTCGGCGAACGCGGACTCCGGTTCGACCGCCTCGACGGACGGGTGCCCGAGCGTCGCCGCGACCTCCGCCCGAACCCACGCCAGGAGCCACGCCGGGCGGTCGGCGGCCGGGACCTCCGCGAGACGTCCGGTGATCGGCTCGGCTTCCGGCGCGTCGCTCGCTTCGGGGGCCACCGTCTCCGGCAGCACCAAGTCCAGCCAGTAGCGCCGCCGCTGGAAGGCGTAGGTGGGCAGGTCAACCCGGGCAGCGCCGGGAAAGAACGGCGTCCAGTCGACGTCGACCCCGTGGACGTGAGCAGTGCTCAACGACGAGAGCAGTGCTCTCTCTTCAGAGCGGTCGCGTCGCAACGCCGGAACAGCGACGCAATCTTCGCCGAGGATGTCCTTGACCATCGGGCTGAGCACGCCGTCGGGCCCCAGCTCCAGGAACGTCGTCACGCCTTCGGCTTGGAGGGCGCGAACGGCGTCGGCGAACCGAACGGTCTCACGCACGTGCCGCACCCAGTAGTCGGCGGTGAACGGCGAAGCGAGAGCACCGCTCACATTCGAGAGCACCGGTATTTCCGCCGGGTGGTACGTCAAGGACTCCGCGACCGCGCGGAACTCCGCCAGCATCGGGTCCATCAGCGGGGAGTGGAACGCGTGGCTCACCGCGAGCCGCTTGGTCTTCGGGAACCGAGCCGCGATTTCCAGCACCGCGGCTTCCTCGCCCGAGATGACCACCGACGCCGGGCCGTTCACGGCCGCGATGGAAACGCCCTCGGCCACCTCGATCTCGGACTCCGGGGCGGCGATCGACACCATCGCCCCACCGGCGGGCAGGGCCTGCATCAGCGACGCCCGGGCGGCGACCAGCGTGCAGGCGTCGGACAGCGACAGCACGCCGGCCACGTGCGCCGCGGCGATCTCGCCGATCGAGTGCCCGGCCAGGAAATCCGGGCGGACGCCGAACGACTCGACCAGCCGGTACAGGGCGACCTCGACCGCGAACAGCGCGGGCTGGGTGAACTCCGTGCGGTTCAGCAGCTCGGCATCGTCGAAGGGCAGGTTCGGGAAGTGCGCGCAGACCTCGTCGAACGCCGACGCGTACACCGGGAACCGCTCGTACAGCGAACGTCCCATTCCGGCCCGCTGCGCACCCTGGCCGGTGAACAGCACCGCCAGCCGGCCGGGCCGTTCGCGGCCCACGACGACGTTCGGCGCCGACCGGCCACCCACCAGCGCGGCCAGCCCGCTCGAAAGCTCGTCGGCGCTGCTGCCGTGGACCACGGCCCGGTGGGAGAACCGGCCGCGCGACGACAACGACAGCCCGACGTCGGCCGGATGCCCGGCGACGTCCAGCAGCCGAGCGGCCTGCGCTCGCAGGGCAGCTTCCCCACGACCGGACACCACCCACGGCAGGACACCGGTTTCGCCGCGCTCGGGCACCACCGGCGGCCTGGCAGGCGCTTGTTCGAGGATCGCGTGCGCGTTCGTCCCGCTGACGCCGAACGACGACACCCCCGCCCGCCGCGGCCGGTCGGAAACCCAGGAGCGCGCCTCGGTCAGCAGTTCCACCGCACCGGCCGCCCAGTCCACATGGGACGAAGGGGCATCGACGTGCAGCGTCGGCGGCAGCACGCCGTGCCGCATCGCCATGATCATCTTGATCACGCCCGCCACCCCGGCCGCCGCCTGCGTGTGCCCGATGTTCGACTTCAGCGAGCCGAGCCACAGCGGCGTCGACCGGTCCTGGCCGTAGGTCGCCAGGATCGCCTGCGCCTCGATCGGGTCGCCCAGCGTCGTGCCGGTGCCGTGGCCCTCGACGACGTCCACTTCGGACGGTTTCAGGCCGGCCCCGGCCAGCGCCGCGCGGATCACCCGCTGTTGCGACGGGCCGTTCGGCGCGGTCAGGCCGTTCGACGCGCCGTCGGAGTTCACCGCCGTGCCGCGGACCACCGCGAGCACCGGGTGCCCGAGCCGCCGCGCGTCGGAAAGCCGTTCCACCGCCAGGATTCCGGCGCCCTCGCCCCAGCCGGTGCCGTCGGCCGCGTCGGCGAACGACTTGCACCGGCCGTCGGCGGCGAGCCCGCGCTGCCGGCTGAAGTCGATGAACACGCCCGGCGTCGAGAGCACCGTCACGCCGCCCGCCAGCGCGAGGTCGCACTCGCCCTGCCGCAGCGCCTGGCACGCCAGGTGCAGCGCCACCAGCGACGACGAACACGCCGTGTCCACAGTGATCGCCGGGCCTTCCAGGCCGAAGGCGTACGCGATGCGGCCGGACACCACGCTCGCCGAACTGCCGGTGCCGAGGAAGCCCTCGACGCCCTCGGGCACGGCGAGCGGCCGGGACGCGTAGTCGGAGTACATCACGCCGGTGAACACCCCGGTCCGGCTGCCGCGCAACGACTCCGGGTCGATGCCCGCGCGCTCCAGGGCCTCCCAGGACGTCTCCAGCAGCAGCCGTTGCTGCGGATCCATGGCGAGCGCCTCGCGGGGCGAGATGCCGAAGAAACCCGCGTCGAAGTCGGCGGCGTCGTAGAGGAACGCGCCTTCCTTGGCGTAGCTGGTGCCGGGGTGGTCCGGGTCGGGGTCGTAGAGCGCGTCAGCGTCCCAGCCGCGGTCGTCCGGGAGGCCGCCGACCGCGTCGCGGCCCGCGGCGACGAGGTCCCACAGGTCGTCCGGGCTCCGGACCCCGCCGGGGTAGCGGCAGCCGATGCCGACGACGACGATTCGGTCGCCGTCCACCCGGCGCTCCCGCACCACCACCGGCGCGGCCTCGCCGGACACCCGCTCGACGACGTACCGGGTGAGCGCCTGCGGGGTCGGGTGGTCGAAGGCGAGCGTCGCCGGCAGCCGCAGCCCGGTCTCGGCGGCCAGGCGGTTGCGCAGTTCCAGGGCGGTCAGCGAGTCGAAGCCGAGTTCCTTGAACGCGCGCGCCGGATCGACCGCGCTGCCGGAGGCGTACCCGAGCACGCCCGCGACGAGCCCGCGGACGAGGTCGAGGACCTGCCGGACGCGGTCGTCCGCGCCGAGCCCGGCCAGCCGCTCGGCAAACGACGACTTCGCGGCCGCCGCCGTGACCTGCCGCCGGGCCGGGGGCAGCAGGCCGTGGAGCAGGGCGGGTGTCCCCTCCTGACGGCGCAGCGCCGCGAGTTCGAGCCGGACCGGCGCGAGCACGGCCCGGTCCGCGGCGACGGCCCGGTCGAACAACGCCAGGCCGAGGTCGGTGTCCAGGGGGGTCATGCCCGCGCCGGCAATCCGGTGGCGGTCGCCGTCGGCGAGGTGGCCGGTCATCGAACTGGCTTCGGCCCAGAGTCCCCAGGCCAGCGAGACGGCGGGCAGGCCGTGGGCGCGACGGTGCTGGGCGAGCGCGTCGAGGAAGGCGTTCGCGGCGGCGTAGTTGGCCTGGCCCGCGCCGCCCATGGTGGCGGCGAAGGAGGAGAACAGGACGAACGCGGAGAGGTCCGAGGTGAGTTCGTGGAGGTTGTGTGCCGCCTCGGCCTTGGGCCGCAGGACCGCTTCGAGGCGCTCCGGGGTGAGGGATTCGACGACGCCGTCGTCCAGCACCCCGGCCGCGTGCACGACCGCCGACACGGGGTGCTCGGCCAGGACCGCCGCCAGGTGCGCGCGGTCGGCGACGTCGCAGGCGACGGCCGTGGCGGTGGCCCCGAGCGCGGTGAGTTCGCCGGCGAGCCGTGTGGGTTCGCGGCGGGACAGCAGCAGGAGCCGCCGGACGCCGTGGTGGGTGACCAGGTGCCGGGCGACGAGGCCGCCGAGCAGGCCGGACGCGCCGGTGATCAGCACCGCGCCGTCACCCCAGTCCGGCGTTCCGTCCGAAGTGGACGCTCGAGCCAGCCGGGGCACGTGCCACGTCCCCGCGCGCAGGGCCAGCTGGGGCTCGCCGGCCGGCAGTTCGGCCGGGACGTCGTCGGCCTCGACGAGCACGAACCGGCCGGGGTTCTCGGCCTGGGCCGAGCGCACCAGACCGGTCACGGCCGCGGCGGCGAGGCCGGTGACGTCTTCGCCGCCGACCGAGACGGCGCCCGTGGTGTGCAGGACCAGGAGTCCTTCGGCGTCGAGCCACTCCTGGAGCCGTTCGAGGACCGTCGCGGTCACGTCCCGCACCGGGCCGTCCGGGACCCGGAACACGGTGAACTCGCCGGTCAGCTCGGTGGTGGGGAGCTCGGGCCAGGTGACCTCGAAGAGCGCGTCCGGGGTGGTGCCGGTCCGGGCCGGCGTCCGCAGGGCCAGCGAACGGACCACACCGACCGGCGCGCCGCTTTCGTCGGCCAGAGTCAGCGCGACGGCGTCGCCGGCCACCGAAGTCAGCGCCACCCGCAGGACGGTCGCGCCGGTCGCGGTCAGGGAAACGCCGCTCCACGCGAACGGCAACCGCGGCCCGTCCGCTGCGGCCAGGGCGCCGAACCCGGCCGCGTGCAGGGCCGCGTCGAGCAGCGCCGGGTGCAGCCCGAACCGGCCCGCCTCGGCCCGCAGCGCTTCGGGCAGCTCGACCTCGGCGAAGACGTCGGAGCCGCGGGTCCACACCGCGCGCAGGCCGCGGAAGGCGGGGCCGTAGTCGACGCCGGTGGCGGCCATCACCGGGTAGAAGCCGGCGAGGTCGGCCGGCGAGGCTCCGGCGGGCGGCCAGGCGTCGAGTGGCTCGGCACTGAGAGCGGCGTCGGTCAGGAGGCCGGTCGCGTGCCGGGTCCACGGGGTGAACTCGTCCGGGCGGGAGTGGATCGCGAGGTCGCCGTCCTCCCCCACCGTGACCTGGACGTGCACGCCGCCCTGCGCGGGCAGGACCAGCGGCGTCTCCAGGGTCAGCTCGTCGAGGGTGCGGCGGCCGGCCTGGTCGCCGGCGCGCAGGGCGAGCTCGACGAACGCCGTGCCCGGGAGCAGGACTTCCCCGCCCACGCGGTGGTCGGCCAGCCACGGCAGGCTCGACAGCGCGAGCTTGCCGGTGAGGACCGTGCCGCCCGAGCCGGCGAGGGACACGACCGCGCCGAGCAGCGGGTGCCCGGCCGGGGCCAGGCCGAGGCCGCTCGCGTCGCCGCCGGGGACCAGCCGCGGCCAGTAGCGTTCGTGCTGGAAGGCGTAGGTCGGCAGTTCGGTGCGGCGGGCGCCGGGGAACGCGTCGTCCCAGCGGACGTCGACGCCGTGCACCCAGGCCTCGGCCAGCGAGGTGTGGAACCGGGCGAGGCCGCCTTCGTCGCGGCGCAGCGAGCCGAGCGCGGTCACCTCGTCGCCGCCGATCGCCATGGTCAGCACCGGATGCGGCGACGCTTCGACGAAGGTGCGGAAGCCCTGGTCCGTCAGCGCGGCCACGGCGGCGTCGAGCCGGACCGGACGGCGGAGGTTGGTGTACCAGTATCCGGCGTCCAGCTCGGTGCCGTCGAGCCACGCCCCGGTGACCGTGGAGAAGAACCCGGTCGTGGCGGGTCGCGGCCGGACCGGGGCCAGGACGTCGAGGAGTCGCTCGCGGATCCGTTCCACCTGCGGGGAATGGGACGCGTAGTCGACGGGAACCCGCTTCGCGCGGACGTCGGTGCAGGACACGATCAGCTCGTCGAGTGCGTCCGGTGTCCCGGAGACGACCACCGCGGACGGGCCGTTGATGGCGGCGATCGACAACCGCTCGCCCCAGGGCGCGATCCGGGCGGCCACGGCGTCGGCGGATTCGGCGATCGACACCATGCCGCCCTCGCCGGCCAGGGCCAGAATCGCCTGGCTGCGCAACGCAACCACGCGAGCACCATCCTCAAGGGACAGTGCGCCCGAGACGACGGCGGCGGCGATCTCGCCTTGCGAGTGCCCGACGACGGCGGCGGGCTCGACCCCGTACGAGCGCCAGAGTTCGGCGAGCGAAACCATCACCGCGAACAACGCGGGCTGCACGACGTCGACGCGCTCCAGCAACACGGCGTCCCGGATGACGTCGGTCAAGTTCCAGTCCGCAAAGGACCTCAGCGCGTCCGCGCATTCGGCCATCCGCGCGGCGAACACCGGGGCCTCGGCGAGGAGGTCGACAGCCATCCCGGCCCACTGGGAGCCTTGGCCGGGGAACACCATCGCGACCTTGCCCGCCGCGGCCGTCCCCTTGACGACGGCGGGAGCCGGGACGTCGCCGGCCAGCGCCGCGAGCCCGGCGGACAAGCCGTCGCGGTCGCCGACGACCACCGCGCGGTGGTCGAACGCGGACCGCGTCGTCGCCAGGGACAGCCCGACGTCGCCGATCGGCGCCTTGACGTCGGCGAGCGCGGCGGCCTGCGCGCGCAGGGCTTCCGGGGACCGGGCCGACAGCGCCCAGGGCACGATCCGGCCGGGCTCGTCGGGTCCGGCGGCCGGAAGGTCCTCGGCCTGTTCCAGGATGGTGTGCACGTTGGTGCCGCTCATGCCGAACGCGGAGACGGCGGCCCGGCGCGGCCGGTCCGACGGCCAGGCGCGGCGCTCGGTGAGCAGCTCGACCGACCCCGCCGACCAGTTCACCCGCGACGACGGCTCGCCGACGTGCAGGGTCGGCGGCAGGACGCCGTGGCGCATCGCCATGACCATCTTGATCACCCCGGCCACACCGGCCGCCGCCTGGGTGTGGCCGATGTTCGACTTCACCGAGCCCAGCCACAACGGCGTTTCCCGGTCCTGGCCGTACGTCGCGAGCAGCGCCTGGGCTTCGATCGGGTCGCCCAGCGTTGTCCCGGTGCCGTGCGCTTCGACCACGTCGACGTCCGAAGTGGACAGACCGGCGTCAGCCAGTGCCGCCCGGATCACCCGTTGCTGCGAAGGACCGTTGGGCGCGGTCAAGCCGTTCGACGCGCCATCGGAGTTCACCGCCGACCCCCGCACGACGGCCAGGACCGGGTGGCCGTGACGGCGCGCGTCCGACAGCCGTTCCACGACGACCACGCCGCTGCCCTCGCCCCACGAGGTGCCGTCGGCGGATTCGGCGAACGCCTTGCAGCGGCCGTCCGGGGCCAGGCCGCGCAGCCGGCTGAACGCGATGAACGACCCCGGCGTCGGCAGCACGGTGACGCCGCCGGCGAGCGCGAGGTCGCACTCCCCCTGCCGCAGCGCCTGCACGGCCAGGTGCAGCGCGACCAGCGAAGACGAGCACGCCGTGTCGACGGTGAGCGTCGGCCCCTCCAGCCCGAACGCGTAGGCGACGCGTCCGGAAAGGACACTCGCGGCACTGCTCGTCGCGAGGTGGCCTTCGAGGGCCTCGGCCGAGCCGAGCATGAGGGTGCCGTAGTCCTGGCCGTTGGAGCCGACGAAGACACCCGTCCGGCTGCCTTTCAGCGACGGCGGCCGGATGCCCGCGTGTTCCAGGGCCTCCCAGGACGTCTCCAGCAGCAGCCGCTGCTGGGGGTCCATGGCCAGGGCTTCGCGCGGGGAGATGCCGAAGAAGCCGGCGTCGAAGTCCGCGACGCCGTCGAGGAAGCCGCCTTCGCGCACGTACGACGTCCCGGGCGCCTCCGGGTCCGGGTCGTAGAGCGAGCCGAGGTCCCAGCCGCGGTCCTCGGGGAAGCCGGAGATCGCGTCGCGGCCGCCTTCGACCAGGTCCCACAGCTGCGCCGGGGTGCGGACGCCGCCCGGGAACCGGCAGCCGAGGCCGACGATCGCGACCGGCTCGGTGGCCTGCGCCTCCTCGAGCCGGCGGCGGGTGTCCTGCAGATCGGCCGTGACCCGCTTGAGGAAGTAGCGGAGCTTCTCCTCGTTGTCCATGGTCTTCTCACTCCGTAGGTCGCGGGCGCCGGGTCAGGAGATGCCGAACTCTTTGCCGAGGAGGTCGAACATCTCCTCGTCGCTGGCGGATTCGAGGCTCGGGGCGGCCGATTCGCCCGCCCAGCCCGCGGTGAGCAGCCGCAGCCGTTCCGCGACGCGCGCCCGGTCGGCCTCGCCGAGGGCGGCCCCGACGCGGCTCAGTTCGTCGAGCAGGCCGTCGACGCCGGGCTCGTCCTCCCGCAGTTCGGCGGTCAGGTGCCGGGCCAGCGCGGACGGCGACGGGTGGTCGAAGACGAGCGTCGCGGGCAGGTTCAGCCCGGTGAGGCGGTCCAGGCGGTTCCGCAGTTCGACCGCGGTCAGGGACGTGAAGCCGGTTTCGCTGAACGCCCGGTCCGGGGCGACGTCGCCGGCCCGGCCGTGGCCGAGCACCGCGGCGACGTGCTCGCGGACGATCTCGAGGACCAGGTCACCGGCGTCGGCCGCCGGCATCCCGGCCAGGCGGTCGCCGAGGTTTTCGGGCCGCGCGGCCACGACCGGAGCCGCCGGGGCCAGTTCGGCGAAGAACGGCCGGGTCGCGGGATAGGTGTCCCAGTCGACGTCGGCGACGACCTGCGACCGCGCGATCCGGCCGAGCACCGCCGCGGCACCGCCCGCGGGCAGCGGGGTGACCCCGGCGCGCCGCATCCGGTCCGCGTTTTCGGCGGCCATGCCCTCGCCTGCCCACGGGCCCCAGGCGATCGACACGCCCGCGCGGCCGGTCGCCCGGCGACGCTGGGCGAGCGCGTCCAGTTCGGCGTTGGCGGCCGCGTAGTTGGCCTGCCCCGCGGCGCCGACCGTGCCGGCGAGCGACGAGAACAGGACGAAAGCGTCGAGGTCGCCGGTCAGCTCGTCGAGGATCCGGGCGCCGGTCACCTTGGCCCGCAGGACCTCGGCGAACCGGTCGCCGGTCAGGGCGTCGACGACGCCGTCGTCGAGGACGCCCGCCGCGTGCACCACCGCCGTCACCGGGTGCTCGGCCAGGAGGGCGGCGACCGCGTCCCGGTCGGCGACGTCGCAGGCGACCACCGTCACGCGGTCGTCCGGCGCCTCGCCGCCGCGGCGCCCGGCCAGGACGACGTGCTCGGCGCCGTGGTCCAGGAGCCACCGGGTGACGTGCCCGCCGAGGGCCCCGGTGCCGCCGGTGACGAGGACCGTGCCGCTCGGTGTCCACTGTGGATTCGCGCCGGTGTCGCGGACGAGGCGGCGGGCGAAGACTCTTCCGGTTCTGACGGCGACTTCGTCTTCGCCACCGGCGGCGAGGACCGCGCACAGCCGCTCGCCGTCCTCGGTGGTCAGGGTTTCCGGCAGATCGACCAGGCCGCCCCAGCGGTTGGGGTGTTCCACCGCGACCGTCCGGCCGAAGCCCCAGAACTGGGCCTGGGCCGGGTCCGCGACGGGCTCGCTGTCCGCCGTCGCGACCGCGCCGCGGGTGGCGCACCACAGCGGCGCGGTGACGCCGGCGTCGCCGAGCCCTTGGACGAGGGCGAGGGTCTGCGGGAGCCCGGCCGCCACCGCCGACGCCGGCGCGCCGGTCGCGAACGCGAGCAGGGACAGCGCGCCCACCGGCGTCGAGGCTTCTTCCGCGAGCTTGGCTTCGACCAGTTTGGCGACCGTGGTGCGGTCGGCGTCCTCGGGGACGCGGACGACCAGGGGCCGCGCCCCGGACGTCGCGAAGGCACCCGCGACCGCCGTCACCGTGCTCGGGTCGTCGAGGGTTTCCGGCAGGACGAACAGCCAGTCGCCGGAGACCGCCGCGCTTTCTGCACGCAGCTTGCGCCAGACGACGCGGTAGCGCCACGAGTCCGCGGCCGCGCCTGTTTCCCGCCGCCAGCCGGACAACGCCGGAAGGGCGGAGGCGATGGCGGCGCGCTGGTCGCCGTCCAGGCCGAGCAGCGTCCCCAGGGATTCCAGGTCCTCGCCTTCGACGGCCTTCCAGAACTCGGCGTCCACTTCGGACACCGGCGCGGCGGCCGGCCCGGGTTCCGGCCAGAACCGCTGCCGCCGGAAGGGATAGGTGGGGAGATCCACCGGGCGCGCCGGCGGGAAGAACGCGGCCCAGTCGACGTCCACCCCGTGGACGTGAGCATTGCTCACCGCTGTGAGCAGTGCTCTCGTTTCAGAGCGGTCGCGTCGCAACGCGGGGATCGCCGTGCCGCCGACCATGGCGCTCAGCACCGCGTCGGGTCCCAGCTCGAGGAACACCGTCGCGCCCGCGGCTTCGAGGGTCGCGATGCCGTCGGCGAACCGGACGGTTTCGCGCACGTGCCGCACCCAGTAGTCGGCGGTGAACGGTTCGGCGAGAGCACCGCTCACATTCGAGAGCACCGGTATCTCCGCCGGGTGGTACGTGAGGGTCTCCGCCACCGCGCGGAACTCGTCGAGCATCGGATCCAGCAACGGCGAGTGGAACGCGTGGCTCACGGTCAGCCGCTTGGTCTTCGGGAATCGGGCGGCGATTTCGAGGACCGCGGTCTCGTCACCGGAGATCACGACCGACTCGGGACCGTTCACCGCCGCGATGGCGACGCGCTCGTCGAGGGGGATGTCGGCCTCGGGCGCGGCGATCGAGACCATCGCCCCACCGGCGGGCAGGGCCTGCATCAGCGACGCCCGGGCGGCGACCAGCGTGCAGGCGTCTTCGAGGGTCAGGACACCGGCCACGTGGGCGGCGACGAGTTCGCCGATCGAGTGTCCCGCGACGAAGTCCGGGCGCACGCCCCACGCCGTCACGAGCCGGTACAGCGCGACCTCGACGGCGAACAACGCGGGCTGCGTGTAGCCGGTCCGGTCGAGGCGGTCGCCACCGTCGAAGACGATCTCGCGCAGGGGTGCGTCGAGCAGGGCGTCGAACTCGGCGCACACGGCGTCGAAGGCGTCGGCGAACACCGGGAAGCGGTCGTAGAGCTCGCGGCCCATCCCGGCGCGCTGGGCGCCCTGGCCGGTGAACAGCACGGCCAGCCGGCCGCCGGGGACGGCGGTGCCGCGCACGGCGTTGTCCAGGTCCGCCAGCCCGGCCAGGAGCTGGTCGCGGTCGCCGACGACGACGGCCCGGTGTTCCAGGGCCGCCCGGCCGGTGGCCAGGGTGCGACCGACCTCGCCCGCCGAAGCGTCGTCGGCGACCGCGGCGCGGAGGCGTCGGGCCTGCTCGTGCAAGGTTTGCTCGTCCTTCGCCGACAGCGGCCAGACGGTGAGTTCCTGCGACGCCGAGGACGCCGGCTCGGGCTCGCCCGCTTCGAGGACCACGTGGGCGTTGGTGCCGCTGACGCCGAACGCCGACACGCCCGCCCGGCGCGGCCGGTCGGCCACCCACTCGCGCGGCTCGGTGAGCAGCTCCACCGCGCCCGCCGACCA
>NZ_JBSGJD010000135.1:0-26027 GCF_053605405.1 Amycolatopsis sp. NPDC003861 | reverse complement strand
CGCCCTCTTGGGGGGGGGGCCGGCCCCCCCCCCCCCCCCCCGCCACATTGGGTGCGCTGGATGCACCCAACGCCACATTGGGGCGCTCGGGGCCGGACCGAGCTAGCCGCGGCTTTCGGCGAGCGCCGGTTCCGCGGCGGGGGCCGGGGCGCGGTGGCGGCGCAGCAGGCCGCCCGAGGCGATCACCAGGCCGCCGACGCCCGCCGCCACGAAGCCCCACTCCGCGCTCGAATGGTCGATCGCGAAGCCGACCACCGGGCTGCCCACCGCCAGGCCGAGGCGGGTGAACGCGTCCTGCAGGCCCATCGCCTCGCCGCGGACCTGGGCCGGGGCGAGGCGGGAGACCGTCTCGGTCGTGGCCGCCAGCGTCGGCGCGCACAGCAGGTTCGTCGGGATCAGCGCCAGCATCAGCAGCCACCACGGGTGGTCCGCCAGACCGACCGGCACCACCAGCAGCGCGAGCAGCAGCATCAGCGCGCCCTGCGAAAGCGACCGCTTCACGACGCCGTGCACGATGCCGCCGATGATCGACGCCACGCACATCACCGCGATGACCAGCCCGGTGACGCCGAGTTCGCCGTTCGCGCGCAGGGCCGCCAGCGTCGCCAATTCGGTGCCGACCAGCACGAACAGTGCGCCGCCCGCGATCAGCAGCGTCCCCACGAGCCGGCCCGTGAGCCAGCTCCGCAGCGGCGGCCGCGGGCCGAGCTCCTCCGCCTGGCCCGCGCCCTCGCGGATCGGCGGGTTGACCAGCCAGATCAGGAACGCCGTGCCGCCGAACAGCACGCCGAGCGCGGTCAGCGTCCAGGTCGGGGAGAACGTCGTGATGGCCGCGATGCCGGCCGCCGGGCCGATCATGAACGTCGCTTCGATCGAGATCGTGTCCAGCGAGTAGGCCGCGCGGCGCTCTTCGAGCGGCACGAGCGTGGCCAGGACCTGCCGGGCCAGTGACCCGGCGGGCACCGAAAGCATCCCGGCCACGACCGCGACCACGGCGAGCGCCTCGAACGGCAGGTGCGGCGCGGCGACCCAGAACACCGTCGTGCCGATCCCGCACACGGCGACGACCGGACGCAGCCCGTACCGGTCGAAGCAGCGGCCGAGCAGCGGCGCGCCGAGGGCCATCCCCAGGGTGACGCAGCCGCCGACCAGCCCGGCGGCGCCGTAGCCGCGGCCGAGCCCGGTGACGATGTACAGCGTCATCAGCACGCCGTTCATGGTCATCGGGAGGCGCGCCAGGAACATCAGGGCCATCGTCGAGCGGACGCGGGGGACGGAGAGCACCCGGCGGTAGGGCTGCAGAGGCACGTCCTCGATGAGAACCCAAGGTGGTACGCGCGTGCAACTTATTTCCGCCGCCGGACCCCCTGGCGCCGGAAAATTATGAGAGCTACTCTCACTTGGTAGTAACTATCAATTGGGAGTCGCTATGACTCAAGTACATCCCCGCAGGTGGTGGGCGCTCGGCGCGCTCGCGGTGAGCCTGCTGACCATCGGGCTCGACCTGACCGTGCTCAACGTGGCCGTGCCCACGCTGGCCGTCGACCTCGGCGCCACGACCACGCAGCTCCAGTGGTTCGGCAACGCCTACACGCTGGCGCTGGCCGCGCTGCTGCTGCCCGCCGGCCTGCTCGGCGACCGGTTCGGGCCGAAGAAACTGCTGCTCGGCGCGCTCGCGGTGTTCGGGCTGGCCTCGTTGGGGTGCGCCTACGCGGGTTCGCCGGGTGAGCTGATCGCCGCCCGCGTCGGGCTCGGCGTCGGCGCCGCGTTCCTCATCCCGCTCTCGCTCTCGCTGCTGAACATCCTGTTCCCGCCGGAGGAGCGGGCGAAGGCGCTGACGGCGTGGGTGATGGCGACGTTCGCCGGCATCCCGCTCGGGCCGCTGCTCGGCGGCTGGCTGCTCGACCACTTCGCGTGGGGCTCGGTGTTCCTCATCAACGTCCCGCTGACCGCGGTCGGCGTCGCCGCGGTGTTGTTCCTCGTGCCGCTCACGCCGGGCGACGGCGGCGGCCGGATCGACTTCACCGGCATCGCGCTCTCGACGGCCGGGCTGATCGCGCTCACCTACGGTTTCGTCCACGCCGGTGAGCACGGCTGGGCGAACCCGGTGACGTACGGCCTGATCGCGCTGGGCGCCGCGCTGCTGGCGGTGTTCTGCCGGGCGCAGACGCGGGTGGCCGCGCCGCTCACCGACCTCGCGTTGTTCCGCGAGCCGCGGTTCGTCTGGGGCGCGGTGCTGGCCACGATGGCGTCCTTCGCGCTGATGGGCCTGTTGTTCGTGCTGCCGCAGCTGTTCCAGGCCGTGCAGGGGGCCGACGCGCTGCAGACCGGCGTCCGGCTGCTGCCGCTGATCGGCGGGATGCTGGTGGCGGCGAAGATCGCCGAACGGCTGGTCGCCGTCCTGGGCGTGCGCGCGGTCGTCGCGAGCGGGTTCGCGCTGCTCGCGGGCGGGCTGGCCTGGGGTTCGACGACGTCACCGTCGGGTGGCTACGGCGCCACCGCGGGCTGGGAGGTCGTCATCGGGCTGGGCACCGGCGCCACGCTGCCGCCGCTGATGACGATGGCGATGGGCGCGCTCACCGAAGGCCGCTCGGGCGCCGGTTCGGCGCTGATCCAGGCGTTGCGCCAGGTCGGCGGCACCATCGGGGTCGCGGTGCTGGGCACGGTGCTCAACGGCGGTTACCGCGACGGCGTCGACGTCACGGGCCTGCCGGAGCCGGTCGCCGACGCGGTGCGCGGCAGTGCCTCCGGCGCGGTCGCCGTGGCGGAGCAGCTGCACCGGCCCGGCCTGGCCGCGTCGGCTCGCGCCGCGTTCACCGACGGAATGGCCGCGACGCTGTGGGTGTGCGCCGGCCTCACGCTCGCCGGGGCGCTGCTCGCGCTGGTGTTCCTGCCCGGGCGGACGGCGACCGGGGTGCAGCCGCGAGAATCGGAGCATGACGTCGTCGCCGGGTGAGCCTGCAGGACTGCGCGAGCGGAAGAAGGCCAAGACGCGTGCCGCGATCCAACGGCACGCGTTGCGGCTGTTCGAGGAGCAGGGGTACAGCGCCACGACGGTGGACCAGATCGCGGCCGCGGCGGAGATCTCGCCCAGCACCTTCTTCCGGTACTTCCCGACGAAGGAGGCGACGGTGCTCTACGACCCGTTCGACCCGGTGCTCATCGAGGCCGCGGTCGCGCAGGCGCCGGAGCTGAGCCCGATCGGCGCGCTGCGGGCGACGGTGAGCTTCATCCGCGAGCAGCTGCCGGCCGGCGAGTGGGAGCGGGAACGCCAGCGGCAGCGGCTCGTGTTCCGCGAGCCGGAACTGCGCAGCGCGGTGATGGACAAGTTCGCCGAGGGCATCGACCTGCTGGCCGGGCTGGCCGCGCGGCGCACCGGCCGGGCCGTGGACGACTTCGAGGTCCGCAACTGGGCCGGCGCGGTGGTCGGTGTGGTGCTGGCCGCGTTCCTCGGCGCCGCGGCGGACCCGGAGGCCGACACGCTCGTGGTCATCGATCGGGCCGTCGCCCACCTGGACGCCGGCCTGCCGCTCTGAATTCCGGAATTGATTTCGCATTTCCGCGTCCACCTCGGGGGAAACCGTGTGGGTGGCGATGCGAGCGTGGGGGACGCCCCATCTGGAGCAGTAGAGACACGCGGTCCGACGGAGTGATGAGGCTAAATGATCACTGTTTACACTCGTGTGGGTTACCCAGATGTTCCATAGTGGACGGATGCTACCAGCGGTGATCCTCGGAATCGGTCATGGTGATCTTCAGGGGGAAAAGCAAGGTTTCGCGGTTAATCCAATGCGGGCCAGTTCGCATCATTCAGATCCGGCACGTAAGGGTGTTAAACCTCCCGAACCGGTGATCGGGTGGCTTATCTCCGACACGGGGGGTATCGATTTAACCCGTCAGGTCTCCCGAGGCCAGGAGGTAAGGAATGAAAGCCAAGTTCGGGCGATCCATCGCCCTGGTAGCCGCCGGCAGTCTGCTGGCGGTGGCGACGGCGGGGATCGCGTCGGCGAGCCCGGAAGGGGGCAAGGGTTCCTCCAGCACCCAGGCCCTCGCCGCGCAGGTGCTCCAGATGCGTGACGACCTCACCAAGGTGGCCTACGCGGGCGACGTCGGCGCCGCGCGAGCGGACCTGGGGCAGCTGAGCCCGGTCCTCGCGGACATCGCGGCCGGAAAGCGCTACACGGTCCAGACCGAGACGGGGCAGCTCGCGGGCCTCGCCAAGGGCCGCGCCGACGAGTCCACCAGGCTCCTGGCCGACCCGACGGCGAAGGCGCGCCAGCTCCCGCCGTTGCCGCTGCCGATCCCCTCGCTGCCGGACCTGCCGGGGCCGCTGAAGATCGTCAGCGACCTGGTCAAGGCCCTGCTGGCGGCCGTCACCGGGATCTTGGGCGGACTGCTCGGCGGCCTGCCGGTGCCGCCGCTGCCGGTGCCACCGCTGCCGGTCCCGGGCTCGTAGCCACCGCAGGAAAACAGGGGGGCCCGGAGCCCGGCCGCGGACATTCCTCCGCGCCGGGCTCCGGGTCGTTTCACCGCGGCTCGCTCGCTGCGGTTGCCCGATGCGGTTGCCTGCCCACGTGAAACCCCGCCTCCGGCGGCCGCGTCAGTGCACTTTGGACAGTCCCTGCCGCAGTGCGCCGGCCGTCTCCGCGAGTGCCTCCCGGAATCGCGTGCCCACCCCGGTGAAGTTGATGAACCCGTGGATCAGGTCCTCGTGCCGCCGCAACGCCACCTCGACCCCGGCCTCGCGCAGCTTCTCCGCGTACGCCTCGCCCTCGTCGCGCAGCGGATCGAACCCCGCCGTCACCACCAGGGCCGGCGGCAGCCCGCTCAGATCCTCCGCGCGCAGCGGCGACAACCGCGGGTCCGTCAGATCCGTGCCCGACGGCACGTAATGCCCTTCGAACCACTTCATGTGCACGTCGGTCAGGAACAGGTCCTCGGCGAACAAGTCCTGCGAGCGGTACCGCTGCGCGAAGTCCGTCGCCGGGTAGATCAGCAGCTGGAACGCCGGGACCGGGCCGCCGCGGCGCAGCGCCTGCTGGGCCGTCACCGCCGCGAGGTTGCCGCCCGCGCTGTCGCCGCCCACCGCGATGCGGGCCGGGTCCGCGCCCAGGTCGCTCGCCTCCGCCACCGCGTACTCGAACGCCGCCAGCGCGTCCTCCGTCGCCGCCGGGAACGGGAACTCCGGGGCCAGGCGGTACTCGATCGACAGCACCCGGACCCCGGCGTGCTTGGCCAGGAAGCGGACGGCGTTGTCGTGGCTGGAGCGGGTGCCGATCACCCAGCCGCCGCCGTGGAAGAACACCAGCAGCGGTGACCCTTCGGGCAGCCCGACCGGCGTGTACAACGTCGCCGGTAAGTCGCCGTCAGGCGTCGGCACGGCGACCTCGCGCACCGAGACCGGCTCGATCGGCTTCCCGCTGACCAGGTGCCGGCCCGCGTCGAGCAGGGCCCGCGACTGCTCGACCGACCCGCGCACCAGCTCGGCCCGGGCGATCTTCTGGAGCCGGAGGAGGAGCCGGGCGTCGAGCGCGAGCTCCTGGCCGTCGATGCGGACGGGCCGGCCCGCGACCGCCCGCCGCACCGGCGCGGGCAGCCAGAACGCGAGCTGGGACGCGGCCGCCTGGGCGCGGACCGGGAGCGGGATCGCCATGGTTCCTCCATCAGCGTCGGGGCTGGAGGTGACGTTACTTGCCAGTAGGTAACCGGTCCAGTTGTGACCAGCACCTCGGTCCCAGAGTCTGGTCCTCCAGTTAACTGGAGGGGTTAGCCTGGAAAACGTGACTTCAGCCAGGACGATCAACGTGCTCGGGATCGGCGGCTCTCTGCGCGAGGGCTCGCAGTCCGAACATGCGCTGCAGATCGCGCTCGACGGCGCGGCGGAGGTGGGCGTCCGGACCCGGCTGCTCACCGGCCCGGAACTCGTGCTGCCGTTCTACGACGCCGGCGTCCCCGAACGCGACGAGCGTGCCACCCGGCTGGTGGAAGCCATCCGCGAGGCCGACGGCCTCATCGTCGTCTCTCCCGGCTACCACGGCGCGCTGTCCGGCCTGGTCAAGAACGCCCTGGACTACGTCGAGGACCTGCGCGAGGACCGCCGCCCCTACCTCGACGGCCGTGCGGTCGGCCTCGCCGCCGTCGCCTACGGCTGGCAGGCCGCGGTGACCACGCTCGAGCAGCTCCGCACGATCACGCACGCCCTGCGCGGCTGGGCCACCCCGCTGGGTGGCTCGATCAACTCGGCCGAGACCAAGTTCGACGAGGCCGGCGGCGCGTCGGACGAGAAGAGCGTCCGCACCCTTCGCCTGATCGGGCGGCAGGTCGCGGAGTTCGCCGTGACGCGCGCCGCATGACGTTTCGCCCGGTGGCCGCCGGGTAATAAAACGACGTGATGCCTGCCATGTGGGGGCACCGTTCCGCGGATGCGGGATGTTGTGCCCAGTGAGACGCTCGCTGAGGAGCGTCCGCGACAGAAGGCAGGCTGAGCATGGGTCAGGCGATCTACACCGCGGTGGCAACGGCGCGCGGCGACGGCCGCAACGGCGAAGTGACGTCGTCCGACGGCGTCATCGACGAGTCGCTCGCCATCCCGAAGGAGATGGGTGGCCCGGGCGGGGACAAGACCAACCCCGAGCAGCTCTTCGCCGCCGGCTACTCGGCCTGCTTCCACAGCGCCCTGCAGCTGGTCGCGCGCCAGGCCAAGGTGCCGCTGACCGGCTCGACCGTGACCGCGGAGGTCAGCGTGCTCAAGCAGGAGGTCGGGTTCGGCCTCGGCGTCGCGCTGAACGTCTCGCTGCCGGGTCTCGACCAGGCCCAGGCCGACCAGCTGGTCGAGCAGGCGCACCAGGTGTGCCCGTACTCGAACGCGACCCGCGGCAACATCGAGGTCGCCCTCTCCGCCACCGTCTGACCACCTGACGCCCGTACGAGTCCGAGGAAGGGATAACCAGAGATGAGCAAGTCTCCGATCAAGAGCCCGCTTTCCGAGGCCGACAAGGAGATCACCGGCAACGCCCTGCAGGCGACGCTGGTCGACCTGGTCGACCTGTCCCTCATCGCCAAGCAGGCGCACTGGAACGTCGTCGGGTCGAACTTCCGCAGTGCGCACCTGCAGCTCGACGAGCTGGTGAACACCGCGCGCCAGTACGTCGACGAGGTCGCCGAGCGCGCCAACGCCATCGGCATCTCGCCGAACGGCAAGGCGAAGACCGTCGTCGAGAGCTCGGGCGTGCCCGAGTACCCGGACAACTGGCAGTCGGTCGAGTCCACGGTCTCCGCGATCGTCGACATCCTCGCGGCGCTGATCGAGCGGCTGCGCCAGCGCATCGACGAGACCGACAAGAGCGACCTCGTCACGCAGGACCTGCTGATCGAGATCACCCGGGCGCTGGAAGAGGCGCACTGGATGTGGCAGGCCCAGCAGGCCTGATTTTCCGCCACGAAAGGGCCGTTCCGGACGGAGCGGCCCTTTTTCGTCGGTGCGGGCCAGTACGTTCGGTGGCATGGTCTTGCATCAGGGGAACGCCGATCGCCCGGACCGCGCGGGCGGGACGAATCCGTTCTACGCCGGGGCGAACCCGGCACTGGCGGCGGATTTCGTCATGCCGCACGACAAGCTGCGCGAAGACCCGCTGCCGCCGGACACCGCGCTGCAGCTGGTGCGCGACGAGCTGATGCTGGACGGCAACGCGCGGCTCAACCTCGCCACGTTCGTCACGACGTGGATGGAGCCGCAGGCGCGCGAGCTGATGGCCGAGTGCGTCGACAAGAACATGATCGACAAGGACGAGTACCCGCAGACGGCCGAGCTCGAGCGGCGCTGCGTGAACATCCTCGCCGACCTGTGGCACGCGCCGGATCCCGCGGACGTCATGGGCTGCTCGACGACCGGTTCGTCGGAGGCCTGCATGCTCGCCGGGATGGCGCTGAAGCGGCGCTGGGCCCGCCCCGGCCGCAGCGGGAAGCCGAACCTGGTGATGGGGGCGAACGTCCAGGTCTGCTGGGAAAAGTTCTGCGAGTACTGGGAAGTCGAGCCCCGGCTGGTCCCGATGGAGGGCGACCGGTACCACCTGACGGCCGACGAAGCGGTGGCCCGCTGTGACGAGAACACGATCGGCGTGGTCGCGATCCTCGGCTCGACGTTCGACGGCAGCTACGAGCCGGTCGCGCAGATCGCGGCGGCGCTGGACGCGCTGTCCGAGCGCACGGGCTGGGACATCCCGGTGCACGTGGACGGCGCTTCGGGCGCGATGATCGCCCCGTTCCTCGACCCGGACCTGGAGTGGGACTTCCGCCTGCCGCGCGTGGCGTCGATCAACACATCGGGCCACAAGTACGGCCTGGTGTACCCGGGCGTCGGCTGGGTGCTCTGGCGCGACAAGGCGGCGCTGCCGTCCGAGCTGGTGTTCAACGTGAACTACCTCGGCGGCGACATGCCGACGTTCGCGCTGAACTTCTCCCGCCCGGGCGCCGAGGTCGCGGCCCAGTACTACACGTTCGTCCGCCTGGGCCGCGACGGTTTCCGAGCGGTGCAGCAGGCTTCCCGCGACGTCGCCACGCACCTGTCATCCGGGATCGCGTCCCTTGGGCCCTTCGAGCTGCTGACGCGGGGAGACCAGCTGCCGGTGTTCGCGTTCACGACCACCCCGGAGGCGGGCTTCGACGTCTTCGACGTGTCCCGCCGGCTGCGCGAGCGGGGCTGGCTCGTGCCGGCGTACACGTTCCCGGAGAACCGGACGGACCTGGCGGTGCTGCGAATCGTGGTCCGCAACGGCTTCACGCACGACCTGGCGGATTTGCTGCTGGCGGATTTGAAGCGCGTGTTGCCGGAGCTGGAGGAGCTGGGCGGCCGCCCGAAGGACCCAGCGAAGGCGACCGCGTTCCACCACTGACGGCGTCCTCGGCCTTGCCTCGTCCCGATCAGGTCAGAGAGTTGACCCGAACGGCTTAACGACCCGCGTAAAGAAAACTAACGAGGCGTCTGACTTGCGGCAACTGTCTGGCCACGAAGGGTAAAAACTTGCCATATCCACACGATAGCGTGGACGCAACTTGTCACATGGTGACTAAAGTAACCATTCAGTGAATTGTGTCCGATGTCATCTCCGTGTTCTGCCGCTGAGCGGAATAAAGGTTGAGTGCACGACGTGTACTCTGCTCGAATTCCCGAGACAAGCGCAAGACCTTGCCACCAGTCTCGTTGTCTCAAGTGGGTCGGAGTTGAACAATGTCGCTCGAAGCAAGTACAGCCGCCGTCATCGCCGTTGACGGGCCCGCGGCGGCGGGGAAGACGACCACCAGCCTTCGTCTGGCGGAACGCTTCGGTTTCAGCTACCTGGAAAGCGGCCGTGCCTACCGCGTGCTGGCCTACGAAGCCCTTCGTGGCGACATAAGACCTGATGATCCATCGGCCATGGTCGAGCTGTGCGCCAGGATGGTGAAGAACAACGCGGCCACGCTGCTCGGTTTGGGCCGGTACGAGTCCGGTGAGCTGCGTTCGGCAGAGGTGGGACGTGCGGTCAGCTTGGTGGCGAGAATCGCCGAGCTGCGGCTTCGAGTCACGAATTGCCTGCAAGCTTGGGCTGGGAGCAACTGGCGTAGCATCGTGGAAGGCCGTGACATAGGCACGGTCGTGTTCCCCGCCGCTCCTCTGAAATTCTACTTGACAGCCTCGCCGGAGACGCGAGCTGCTCGTCGGATGGCCCAGGAAGGTTCGGGTACCTATGAGCAGGTTCTCGAGGACGTCCGGCGCCGGGATCACGCCGACATGACGCGGTCGGCCTCCCCGCTCAAGCCTGCATCTGATGCGATAATCATCGACACCACCGATCTGACTGTCGACCAGGTGCTCATCCGGATGTCGGACCGTTGTCGGGCGGTGGGGCTGATCGAGGCCTGAACGCGCGCCCGTTCCACGAAGGTGGCTCTTTCGCGGTGAGCTGATCCGGGTCTATGTTGGCCGTCATTGGGGAGGACGGCCGAGCGATCCGAAGGAGGTCGGCAGCGGCGAACGGGCCACCGGATTGTAAACGTTCCGTGACATTGAGTGAGATCGAGGTGTCCAATGAACCGTGCTGCCGCTATCGAGCGTTCTGCCGTGCGATCACACACGTGCCTGTTCTGCCGTTTCGACGACTCGACCATCAACACCCTGTACGGTGAGACGAAGAACTTCTATGCGAGGCTGGACAATTTTCCCGCCGCCCGGGGGCATGTCGAGATCGTCCCCAAAAGACATATACTCTCCTTCTTCGAGATCGATCCGGACGAGCTCCGGGAGATGTACGGCCTGATGACGCACGTCAAAGACAAGCTGGAAGAGAAGTATCAGCCGAACGGCTACACGATCGGCGTCAACGACGGACGTGCCGCCGGCCGAACCGTCGACCACCTGCACGTTCACCTGATTCCGCGTTACGACGGTGACGTCAGCGATCCTCGCGGTGGCATCAGGCGGATATTCCCGGACTGTGATCCGGATGCGTGGAGTTCTCCGACGGATTCCTGACGCCCTCGGCGACGAACCACTTGCCTCGCCCGCTGGGCACGGTCGCGATCCGCACGAAGCCAGCTTCCTGCATCAGATCAGCAAAGGCGTGCCTGTTCACGTGTGTGAACCACCGCTCCTCGGACAGTCTGCTCCCGGCGAGCCAGCCTTCCCCTCTTCCCTCCTTCATGCTGATCGCGGCGGCTCCTCCGGGGCGCAGCACCCGGCACAACTCGGTCAGTGCTGCCGGAAGGAGCCCGTTCGGAAGGTGGATCATGCTCGCGCAGACCCACGCGCCGACGAACACGCCGTCGCGAAACGGCAGAGCTGTCATGTCGAGTTGGATGTGGTCGATCGCGGGGACTCGCTGCGCACCGATCTGAAGCATGCGATGACTGAGGTCACCGGCCACCACGAGGAACCCTTGTGCGTCGAGCCACTCGGTGTCACGGCCGACTCCGCATCCGAGATCGAGCACCGTACCGCCGCCCGGTGTTCTGCCTCCGAACCGGATCAGCTCATTCTCGAGTCCTGGGAAGAGCTCGAGGTCGCCGGTCGTGGCGATGTAGGCGGCGGCTCCGTGATCGTAGACAGCGCGCACCCTCGCGACTACCGGGTCCACGGTTGGCTCGCGTCACACGAACTGGAAATCGTCCTGTCCTATCGATAGGCTCAGTTTACTCATTTCTTCGATCACGACTCGTTTGTTGAGCACCTCGAAGCCCCTGCTGGCATCAACGCTGATGCAACCAATAAATCTGCCTCGTCCGTTGCGGATCGGGACGGCGAACAAGGCGGTTCGGTGTTTGAAGTCCTGGAATTGTTGCCAAGTCAAGTTCATCACGGCCTCGTGGCCGGACTCGGCTACGTACTTCTCGAACTCGGCCTCCGAGCCGATCATCTCCGACGGTTCGGCCGCGTTGAAACGTACTTCTTTGTCTTTCTGCCAGCATATACCGACGGCGCCGACTCCCTTGGTGGGCGAGAACGGCCGGTTCATCGGCGACGTCGCCATCCGGTAACTGGCCACCCGCTCGAGGGTTCCGGACACCGGATGGCGGATACCGAGGCGCTTCCGCCACACGTGCAGCGCCAGATCGCCCATCTCCAGCGGTGGCTCGATGTCGTTGGCGATCTCGAGCACCCTGCCGAAGGTGGACAGTATCCTGCGACGCATCATCACGTTCTGGTCTGCGACCGACCGCGAATGCCACTGCTCGAATGGCGTGAAAGCCCCGAAGATACCGACGATCAGCAGGAAGATCGGCAATAGGTAGGGCCTGTCTTGCAAGATCGATGACCAGGTGGCGGCGGAAGGGACGTGGTAGGCGTTCCCGGCCAGGCAGAGTGTGGCCAGGAGCAGAACGAAGCGATCTGCCAGTTTTGCGGTACCTCGCGTCAAGGTGTCACCCTCACTGAGCCCGTAGCCGTCCGAACACCAAGTATCGCCCCGATTCTCGATGTGGTGGCGTGCGAAGTCAATTCTGCTGGTGTCGCCAGGCCTTTCCCGGCAGCGGTAGGCGCTGTCCTGATCTTGTTTCGAGGTGGACACTTTTGTCGCTCGTCGTCATGCCGATCGGGTGGAACTGGACCTCTGCCTCATCGAATACGTGCTGAAGGAGGTCCAGCTTCTCCGGCGATACGGTGAAGAGGAGTTCGAAGTCGACGGAATCGCCCATGATCACCGACAGCGGATCCAGGAAGAGGTGCGTGCACACCGCTCGAACGGGTGCGGGGATTCTCAGCTGGTCCTCGAGCACGGTGATCCCGACGCCACTGGCGCTCGCAATGCACTCGAGCGTCGCCTTCAGCCCGTCGGAGGTGTCTTGGCAACTCGTGACGACCCCGCTTTCACCCAGGACGATCCCTGCCGTGGTGCGTGCCTGGGGGCGGGCCCAGCTGGCCAGCAAGTCTTCGCGGTGGTGGCGTTCGATGTCTTCGCTGGTGCTGTGCGCCCGGAAGTAGGCGGTCGCGGCGCCGGCCGTGCCCGTCGGGCCGGTGAGGCAGACCAGCTCGCCGGGCTTGGCGCCACTGCGCATGAGTGCGCCTCCGGGGCGGCAGACCCCCAAAGCGGTCGCGGACAGGATGAGCCGTTCGGCCCCGCCGATGTCGCCGCCGACGTTGGGTGCCCCGAACGTCTCGCATGCGTCATGGATTCCCTGCATGACCTGCCCGAAGACGAAGTCCGTCATGGCGGGCGGGTATCTGACCACCGAAAGCAGCCCGATGGGGTGGGCACCCATTGCCGCCACGTCGCTGATGTTCGCGGCGGCGAGATAGTACCCGAGGTCGTACTCGGTCAGCAACCCGTACTCGTATAGGCGGAACTTCGGTCCGCGAACGTAGTCGGAGCCCACCACGAGCTGCTGGTCTCCTCGGAACGAGAAAATCGCGCAGTCGTCTTGCGCGTCGGCGCCGGCAGCGAGGTGAACTCGGCTGGAAGGTGACGTCGTTCGGGCTCGGTAGCTGGGCGTTTGGCTCGAGAAGATCGCCATGATCGTGTTCTCGAGCCGGGTCGGCTCGTCGGAACAGCGGTCTTCGGTGGACATCGCATCGACTCGTCTCGGTACCTGGGTGGATGAGTCCGGTTCAGGCTTCGGATCGCACGGTCGTCCAAGGCGCGGTCATGCGCATTGTGAGCCGGAGGTGCTCTTTCCTCGTGATGAGCGCGTAATCCCACTCCGGGTCTTCGATCGAGAGCAGTCTCCCGACAATCGAACGAAGGTACTGTCGCGGATTCGTCTCGGCGGGCAGATAAACTCGCGCCCGGTTTCGGTACATGCGGAAGTAATAGGAACTGCTGGTCCACGGCTCGCGACCGAGCTCGTGGACATCGCCCAAGTCACGGTAGGGGAGTCCTTCGCTTTCCAGGAGGTCGTCCACGGCATCGCCCGATACCGGGAAAACGTGCCAGTGCGCGTGCGTGATGCAGGCCTGCCGGCTCATCTGTTCGGTCGAGCCGTGCTCGAGCACCAGCGGCGAGTCGAACGTGGCGGCATAGCGCGGGAAGAGCCACGTCAGCAACGTGCGGAGTTCGGCATAGTTTTCGGCGATCACCCTGGCGAACGAGAGGTGGTGTCGTCTCGGCAAGAGGAGCAGATGCCCGACGATCAGCGGCGACATGTCCGCGACCACCTCGAACCGGCTGGTGGAGACAATCCGCCTGCTGGGCGGATCACCCTCGTAAACCCGGGCGAAAGAGGTATCGGTCGAACCGGCGAGCTCCTGGCACAGGTCTGCTCCCTGGCACGCTACTTCGGTGATCATGCCACCCCCATCTCGTGGATGGTCCCGGGTGGATATTACATTGCCGAACGGCATGGCTGAACCACCATTCGGACCGCTGGTGCCGGACAGAATGTTGACAGATTACCGCCATGTGCGGTCCCGGTTCACTGCGGCTGTTGGTTTTGGTAGATCCAAGACTTCGGGGCGGCCGAAGAAACAGTTGTCCGGCTCTGTCACTGCGGTTTGATGGGCGACCTCGGGGTATGTGCGGAACCACCCGCAGGCCAGGACTCGGTGGGGGCGGGCTACGGCGGTGTCGCGCCGATCGCGGTCATCTGTCGGACGGAGCCGGTGGTGGCACCCGACGGCAACGACACGTGCCAGGCGTCTCTTCCCGTCGCCACGGCGTCTACCGGCGGGTAACGTCGACCACATGGGTGTCGCTGCTGACGAACGCCGGGCGTTGAGCGCCCTCTTCGACGAACTCGGGCCGGATGCGCCGACCTTGTGCGACGGCTGGACCACGCGGGACCTCGCCGCGCACCTCGTCGTGCGGGAGCACCGGGCGGACGCCGCTCCCGGGATCGTCGTGCCCGCTCTGGCCGGGTACACGCAGAGAGTCCAGGGTCGCTACGCCGCCAAGCCGTGGGCGAACCTGGTCGAGCAGGTGCGGCGGGGGCCGTCGAAGTTCTGGCCGACCGCGATCGGCCCGCTCGACGAGCTCACCAACACCGCCGAGTTCCTCGTCCACCACGAGGACGTCCGGCGCGCGCAGGACGGCTGGGCGCCGCGGCCCGCGGACCCCACCCGGGACGCCGCCGCCTGGAAGTCGGCGAAGCAGGCCGCCAAGCTGAACCTCCGCAAGTCACCCGTCGGCGTGACGCTGCGCACGAAGGACGGCCGCGAGGCCGCCGTCAAGACCGGGCCCGATCCGGTGACCGTCGTCGGCGAACCGGTCGATCTGCTGCTGTTCGTCTTCGGCCGCGACGCCGTTCACCTGGAGTTCGAGGGTGACGCGGCCGCCGTCACCAAGCTTCAGACGGTGAACCGGGGGCTCTAGGCTGCCCCTCATGCCGATGATCAGCGTTGCCATGTTCCCCGGTCGCACGCCGGCGCAGAAGAGCGCCTTGGTCCGCGAGCTGACCGACGCCTTCGTCCGCACCTGCGGCGGCAAGCCCGAGGGCGTCCAGGTCACGCTGGTCGAGATCGGCGCCGACCACTGGGCTTCCGGCGGCGTCCTGTACTCGGACCGCTGACCCCCCGCCGGGAGACCGGACCGGCCTCCCGGCGGGTGCGTCAGCGCAGGCCGAGGGCACGCAGCGCGAAGTGGACCTCGATCGCGGTCTGCTTGATCGTCTCCGCGATCACCAGCGAGCCGTGGCCCGCGTCGTAGCGGTAGAACTCGTGGTGCAGCTCGCGGCCGCCGAGGCGGTCGAGGTAGTTCTCGATCTGGCGGATCGGGCAGCGCGGGTCGTTGTCGCCGGCCAGCACGAGCACCGGCGCCGTCACGGCGTCGACGTACGTGATCGGCGAGCACTCCCGGTACACCGCGGGCACGTCCTCCGGCGAACCGCCGAAGAGCGCGCGGTCGAACGAGCGCAGCTGCTCCATCTCGTCCTCGTATGCGGCGACGTAGTCCGCCACCGGCACCCCGGCGACGCCCACCGCCCACCGCGTCGGCTGCGTGCCGAGCGCGAGCAGGGACAGGTAGCCGCCCCACGAAGCGCCGTTCACGACGCACTTCGCCGGGTCGCTGAGTCCGGTTTGGACGGCCCAGTCGTGCACCGCGGCGACGTCCTCGAGCTCGGTCAGCCCGGGACGGCCCTCGATGGCGTCGCGCCAGGCCGAGCCGTAGCCGGTCGAGCCGCGGTAGTTGACCTCGACCACGGCGAACCCGGCGTCGAGCCAGGTTGCGCGGTAGGCGGAGAAGCGGTCCTCGTCCGCCGCGTGCGGGCCGCCGTGCAGGGAGAACACCGTGGGCAGCGGTCCGTCCGGCGCGCCCGACGGCCGGGAGACGAGCGCGTGGATCCGCCCGCCGATGCCGTCGACGAACGCGTCGGTCACCGGCTCCGAGCCCGGCGCCCGCGCACCCGGCGGCTCCAGGAGGATCGAGTCGGTGCCGTCGGTGGTCCGGGACCGGACCGCGGTCGGCTCGGCGGCGCTGGACCACGAGTACTCGACCGTGCCGTCCGGGCGGACGCCCGCGCCGCCGATCCGGCCGGCCGGAGTGTCCACTGAGGACAAATCGGCCGTGTCGAGGTCGTAGCGGTACAACGAACTGCGGCCCTCGTGGAAGTGGACGACGAGCAGGGCGCGCGCGTCCGGGTACCAGCCCGCGACGACTTCGCCGGGCAGGTCCAGCTCGATCTCGGTCTCGGTGCCGGCCCGGACGTCCCAGACGAGCAGCTCCTCGCGGCCACGGCGCTCGTGCAGCACCAGCAGCCGCTGGTCGCCGGGCAACGGCGAGAATTCGAGCGCGGAGAGGCCCTTGCCTTCGCCGTCCCACAGTTCCGCCACGGCCTCGAACCCGTCGGTCGCGAGCACCCGCAGCGCGGGGTGGCGCGAGTCGCCGTGCTCGGAGTGCGAGATCGCGATCAGGCTCTCGTCGCGGGAAAGGGAGGCGATGCCGGCGTCGTCCGGGTGGCTGTAGAACCGGCGCGTCTCGCCGTCGATCCGGGCGAACAGCTCGCTGCCGTCGTCGGTCGAGACGCCGACCGCGACGAGCCGGGTGCCGATCTCGAGGCCGGCCGGGTAGCCGTCGTGGACGTCCGGGACGGCCTTCTCCGGCTTGCTGCCCTCGGTCGCGGTGAACGGCTCGCGGACCCAGGAGCCGAACTCGTCGCCGTCGGTGTCGTCGAACCACCAGATCCACTCGCCGTCCGGGGACGGCGTCGCGTGCAGGGTGCCGTTGGGCCGGTCGGTGACGCGGCGGTGCTCGTCCGTCGCGCGGTTCCAGGCGTAGACCTCCCAGACGCCGCTGGCGTTGGAGACGTAGACGTTGGCGTCGGGGGCGTCGCGGGCCCACTCGGGCACGGAGATGCGCGGGGCGTGGAAGCGGGCGCGCCAGCGGGCTTCGGCTTCGGCGTCTTCGAACAGCCGCTCCGGGACCACCGCGGGCGGAAATTGGTTGGCTGACTGCGTGCTCACCCCTCGATCCTGCCACCTTCTGGCCGTACTGTGTGCGAGGTGCTGGAGGGTTACGCGCCGGGCTACGGGCGAGACGCGGTGTCGATGATGGCGGCGCGCACGGCGGCGGAGCGCGCGACGTTCGCCCAGCCCCTGTTCCGGCCGGGCAGGTGGGTGGTCGACCTGGGCTGCGGCCCCGGCTCGATCACCCTGGGCCTGGCCGCGGAGTCCCGGGTGACCGGCGTCGACCGCGACGCGGGCCAGGTGGCGCTCGCCCGCGAGGCGGCCCGCCGGGCCGGAAGGTCCACAGTGGACTTCATCGTCGGCTCGGCGTACGACCTGCCGTTCGCGTCCGGCAGCGTGGACGTGGCGTTCTCGCACGCGCTGTTCGAGCACCTTTCCGCTCCGGCGGAAGCGTTGGCGGAGTTGCGCCGGGTGCTGCGCCCCGGCGGCAGGCTGGCGTTGTCCACATCGGACTGGAGCAAAGCACGCCTGCGGCCGAAGACGGCGAACGTCGACGCGGCGCTGAGAGGCCACTACCTCCTGCGCCGGCGCGCAGGCGGCGACCCGTTCGCCGGCCGCCACATCGCGGAGGAGTGCGTCCGGGCGGGGTTCACGGAGGTGGCTTCGCGGGCGAAGTACCGCGAGGACATGAGCTACCGCGACCTGGCGAAGTACGTGGAGTCGCGGCTGGACGCGGCGATCGCGGACCCGGCGTACGCCCGCGACCGCGACCAGCTGGCGAGCGCGGCCCGTTCGGCGTGGATGTGGACCCGGGGTGGTGACGGGGATTTCAGCCAGTGCTGGGTCGAGGTGACGGCCACCCGCTGAAACCAGAAGAGCCGGTGTCCGAAGACACCGGCTCTTACTCGTCGGGGTGGCGGGATTTGAACCCACGACCTCCTCGACCCGAACGAGGCACGCTACCAAGCTGCGCCACACCCCGAGGTACTGCTTAACGGGTCGTGGAGAAGTCTAGCGGACGCTGTCGCGGGCTTTGCGGGGGGCCGACTTATGCGGCTCGGACGACCCCGATCCGCGCGGGACCAGCGTCAACAGGCTTGCCTCGGGCGGGCACGCGAACCGGGCCGGCGCCCACGGCGACGTCCCCAAGCCGGCCGAGACGTGCAGCCACATGTGCGCCCCCCACCGGGAGGCGCCGCGGGCGCGGCTGCGATCCAGGTCACAGTTGGTGACGATCGCGCCGTAACCCGGGAGCCGGAGCTGGCCGCCGTGGGTGTGGCCGGCCAGGACGAGGTCGTAACCGTCCGTGGCGAACGTGTCGAGCACCCGCGGCTCCGGCGAGTGCGTCACGCCGAGGCGGACGGCCGCGCCGCTGTCGGCCGGGCCCGCGATGTCGGCGTAGCGGTCGCGGCGCAGGTGCGGGTCGTCGACGCCGGCCGCGAACACCCGCCGGCCGCCGACGTCGATCGTGCGGCGGACGTGCGTCAGGTCGGTCCAGCCGTGCTCGACGAACGCCGCGCGCAGGTCGCGCCACGGCAGCTGGACGCCGTGGATGCGCTTCTTCTTGCCCTGCGGCATCAGGTAGCGGGCCGGGTTCTTCGGCTTGGGCGCGTAGTAGTCGTTGCTGCCGAAGACGAACACGCCGGGCCGGTCGAGCAGCGGGCCCAGCGCGCGCAGCACCGCCGGGACGGCCGTCCGGTGCGACAGGTTGTCGCCGGTGTTGACGACCAGGTCCGGGTTCAGCTCGTCGAGCGCGGCGACCCAGCGCTGCTTGCTGTGGTGACCGGGCAGCATGTGCAGGTCCGAAACGTGCAGGATGGTGAACGGCCGCGAGCCGGGCGCCAGCACCGGCAGTTCGGCGGTGCGGAGGGTCCAGCGGCGCCGTTCGATCCCGACGGCGTAACCGAGGGTCGCGGCGCCGAGCGCCACCGTCCCCGCGGCGAGGCGCGCCATCGTCGCCCCCGACGTGCGTGTGTTACTGAGCGTGCTCACAATCCCCAGGATACGTGCTCAACAGTTGGATGACTTCGCCGCCGTTACGGGGAACCTGCCGCTTAGCATTTGCGTCGGCCCGGAGAAGGGTGTTCAAGCCGGGGGGCTTGGGGAGAACGATGGAGCAGTTCGGGCCGTACCGGATCGAAGGCCTGCTGGGCCGCGGCGGCATGGGCGAGGTCCACCGCGCGTACGACACCGCGCACGACCGCGTCGTCGCGCTGAAGCTGTTGTCCGAGCCCTTCGTCACCGACGAAGCCTTCCGCGCGCGATTCCGGCGCGAGTCGCAGATCGTCGCGCGGCTGCGGGAGCCGCACGTGATCCCGATCCACGCGTACGGCGAGATCGACGGCCGCCTGTACCTCGACATGCGGCTCGTCGAAGGCCGTGACCTGAAGGAAGTGCTGGCCGGCGGCCCGCTCGACCCCGCGCGGGCCGCCGGGATCGTGACGCAGGTCGCGGGGGCGCTCGACGCCGCCCACGTGGACGGCCTGGTGCACCGCGACGTCAAGCCGTCGAACGTGCTCGTGACGAGCGCGGACTTCGTGTACCTGGTGGACTTCGGCATCGCCCGGTCGATGACCGCCGAGGGGACGTCGATCACCGGCACCGGCAACGTGATCGGCACCCTCGACTACATGGCGCCGGAACGCTTCGGCGACGCGCCGATCACCGGTCTCGTCGACGTCTACGCGCTGGCGTGCGTGTTCTTCGAGTGCCTCACCGGCCACCGCCCGTTCCCGGCGGAGGGCGCGGCCGCGCAGATGGGCGCGCACCTGACCGCGCCGCCGCCGGTGCTTTCGCGGGCGCGGCCGGGCCTCCCGCCGGCCCTCGACGCCGTGGTGGCGCGCGGCATGGCGAAGAACCCGGCCGACCGGTACCCGACGGCGGGGGCGTTCGCCGACGCCGTCCGGGCGGCCCTCACCGCACCGGCCCCGCCGATCCCGACGTGGCAGAAGACGTTGCCGGGCATCGCGGTGCACGCCGCCCCGGCGCCGGCCACCAGCCCGCCACGGCCGATGCCGCTCCCGACCGCGCCGCACCCGGGTCCGTTCACCGGGCCTCCGCGGGTGGCCGCGCCGGCCGCGCAGCCCCCGAAGCCGCAGCGGAACCGGTGGATCGCGCTGTGCGCGGTGCTGGCGGGCATCGTCGTGGTGGCGCTGGTGATCACGTACGTCGTCACGCGGGACCGGACGACCCAGACCGGCGGCCCCGGCCCGACGAATCCGCCGACCACCGGCGAAACGCCCGCACCGCCGACGGAAACCTCGACCGGGCAATCGTCCACTTCGGAATCCCCGAAGTCTTCGGAAGCGAAGCCGGCCCACGACGACCGCTTGGCCGCCGCGGTACCGCCGATCTACCGGACGTGCACCGACGCGGCGGCGCCCGCCGGAGCGGTGGCGGCGGTCGAGTGCGGCGGTTCGACGGTCGGCGACGTCCGGATCGGCAACGTCTGGTTCGCGGAGCCGACCGGCGCGCGCTTCCTCCGCTTCGCCGACGCCGCGGCGATGGACGCGTTCTTCCAGAACATCGTGAAGACCCAGGGGCTCACCCGCAACGACGCCCAAGGCGCGTGCCGCCCGGAGAAGTACCCCAAGATCTGGGGCACGTACTACCGGGCGGAGGTCCCCAACCCGGTCCCGGGCGAGTACCTGACCTGCTTCCTCGGCGACCCGGCCCAGCTGGTGTGGACGGAGAAGAAGAACCTCGTGGCGGGCATCCTGCTGTCCACGAAGGTCACCACGAACGACGACCTCGACAAGCTCTACCAGTGGTGGAACACGGAGATCCTGTCGGAGATGCCGCAGAGCTGAAAGCCGAAGGGCCCCGCGACGTCCGCGGGGCCCTCCGGCCGGTCAGCGGGCGCCGCCGCCCATGTACCTCGGATCCGGCTGGGGCAGGTCCATCGTCGGCTGCCCCTCCATGATGTTCTTCATCGCGCCGAACCACGTCCGGGCCGGTGACCGGCCACCGAAGATGGTGCCGGTCGGGCACACGCGGACGTTGCCCGGGCCGGCGTCGCAGATACCGCCCTGGCCGCCGCCGAACTTGAACGTCATCGCCGCGCCCGCCAGCTGCGGGGTGCCGCCGACGAACGTCGCCGAGACGTTGCCCTGGGTGGTGCCCGTCTTGCCGATCATCGGGCGGTTCCAGCCGACGCCGTTGGCCGCCTGGAACGACGTGCCGCCCGGCTGGTCGTCCTTGCTCATGCCCACCGCGAGCGTGTTCGCCAGCGGCTCGGGCACGGCCTGCTCGCACGGAGCTTCCTTGATCGGCACCGGTTTCCCGTTGCGGTCGGTGACCGCGCTGATCGGCGTCGGCGGGCACCAGACGCCGCCGGAGAGGATCGTCGCCGCCACGTTGCCCAGCTCCAGGCCGCTCAGCGGGCTGAAGCCCAGGGTGAACGCGCCGAAGCCGGGGTTGGCCCCGCGCGGGCCGTAGTACTCGGCCTGGCTCAGCCGCTTCGCTTCCGATTCGGCCTTCGGGTCGACGGTGCCGCCGCCGATGTTGCTCGCCATCGTGTCGCGCATGCCGAGCCGCCTGGCCATGTCGATGCCCGGGGCCGTGCTGCCGAGCCGGTCTTCGAGCTCGACGAACGTGGTGTTCGGCGACGTCGCCAGCGCGGTCTGGACCGTCGCGCCCTCGGCGATGCGGCTGTAGTCACCGGCGTTGCCGACGCAGTACCAGTTCGAGTTGGCCGGCGGGCCGGTCTTCGGACAGGTCTTCGCGCCACCGGTGAACACGTGCGAGATGTAGTTTTCGGGCACCTGCACCGGGGTGAAGATCCCGGCGACGCCCTTGTCCAGCGCCGCCGCCGTGGTGAAGATCTTGTACGTCGACCCCGCGCCACCGGTGTTGTAGACCCCCGCCGGCAGCGCATACGTCGTCTGCCCGGCGTCCTGGTTCTGCCCGTAGTCGCGGTTCGCCGCCAGCGCCACCACTTCGTGCCGGTCCTTGCCCGGTTTGATCAGTGACAACGTGTTCGCGATGTAGGGCTGGGTCTTCTTGACCTGCGCCTCCGCCGAGACCTTCGCCTCGTGGTTGGCGCGCTCGTCCAGCGTGCTCTTGATCGTGTAGCCGCCCGAGTAGAGCTGGTCCTTCGTCATCCCGCCGGCCTTGAGGAGGTAGTCCTCGACGTACTGGCAGAAGAACCCGGCCTCCGGGCCGGCGCCGATGCAGTTGGCCGGCGGCTTCTTCGGGCCGTCCGCGACCACGCCCAGCGGCTCGCCCTTGAAGCGGTCCGCGTCGGCCTTCGCCAGCTTCTTGTTGTCGACCATCCGGTCGAGCACCAGGTTGCGGCGCGCGGTGGCCTTGTCCGGGTGGTTCCACGGGTCGTTGTTGATCGGGTTGTTCACCAGGCCGGCCAGCAGCGCGGCCTGCGGCACGGTGAGCTTCTCCGGCGTCGTGTCGAAGTAGGCGTGCGCCGCCGCGCCGATGCCGAAGATCTGCCGGGAGAACTCGACGATGTTGAGGTAATTGGCCAGGATCTGCTGCTTGCTCAGCTTCGTCTCGAGGTTGATCGCGATCCGCGCTTCCTTGAGCTTGCGCGAGATCGACTGCTCCTGGGCCTTCTTCTGGCCGATCGGGTCGTTCCGGTAGACGACGTTGATCAGGTAGTTCTTGGTGAGCTGCTGGGTCAGCGTCGAGGCGCCCTGGGTGTCGGCGCCGGTGCTGTTGCTGACGGCCGCGCGCAGCGTGCCCTGCCAGTCGACCCCGTGGTGCTCGTAGAACCGCTTGTCCTCGACCGAAACCAGGGCCCACTTCATGGCCTCGTTGATCTGGTTCTCGGTGATCGGCAGCCGGTACTGGCTGTAGAGGGTCGCGATGGGCTTGCCGGTGCTGTCGGTGACCGTCGTCACCAGCGGCGGCGGGATGTCCGCGAGGTCGGAGGAAGTCTTCTCCACCGTCTCGCTCGCCTGGTTCGACATGACGCCGGCCGCCCCCACGACGGGGAAGAGCATGCCGGCGACGAGCACCCCCGCGAGCAGACAGAGGCCGATGAGCTTGAACAAACCATCCGCTTTTCGCACGAGGGCCAGGCTACCCGGAACGGATCAGGCGCCGGTGACGCCGTGTCTCCGAAGGTGTGAAATCAGTGACAAAACAGCCCCCCTTCGGTGACAACTGGTAACGGAAGGCATTCTGGGTCTCGACGGGGGGAACCGACGGCCCCTACAGTCCGTCAACGTCTCACGAAGACAAGCCGTCGGATGGATCAACGCGGGTGGGAGCTCGCCTGGTCCGAACGGCGGCACCGGCACCGGGGAGGTGCCCGGGTAACCGACGTGAGCTGAGGGAGACACGCTCGCGGGGGCAAGGGAGCGCAGTGCCTTTCCCCGCTGGTGCGTCGATCACCAGGGTAGGGAGCTGGGGGTATGGAAACCAACCAGTCGAGCTGGCGAATCAACGCGTCCTGCCGGGACGCCGATCCGGACGGCCTGTTCGTCCGGGGTGCGGAGCAGAACCGGGCGAAAGCCGTCTGCATGGGCTGCCCGGTCCGCACGGAATGCCTCGCCGAAGCGCTCGACGGCCGGATCAACTTCGGCGTCTGGGGTGGCATGACCGAACGGGAACGGCGGGCCCTGCTGCGCCGCCGTCCCGACGTGGAGAGCTGGGCCGACCTGCTCGAAGCGGCCAAGCGGGACGCGGAGGAACGCGTCTCGGTCGGCTGAGCCGGGCTGCGGGTGGCGCGGTCCTGCTGCCGCGCCGCCCGTACCGCTCAGCCCGCGAGCTTCACGCCGATGGCGCGCAGGCCGTCGAGGTCGTGGACGTCGCCGGCCAGTGCCGGCACCTTCGCCAGCGCGACCTCCGGGTGCGCCCGGGTGAACCGGGCCAGCAGCCGCTCCTCGCGGGCCGCCAGCTCGACCCGGTCGGCGTGCAGCCGCAGCACCGCCTCGGCCAAGGGGGCGTTCTGCAGCGACTCGGCCGCGGCCAGTGCCTCCGTGCCCGACAGCTTCGCGAGCACCGGGTGCGTCCGGTTCGCGATCAGCCCGGCCAGCGGCATCGACTCCGACGACAGCCGCTCCACGAAGTAGGACGCCTCGCGCAGCGCGTCCGGCTCCGGCGCGGCGACGACGAGGAACGACGTCCCGGACGAACGCAGCAGCTCCGCCGTCTTGCGGGCGCGCTCGCGGAAGCCGCCGAACATGCTGTCGAAGGCCTGCATGAACGCCGACGCGTCGGTGAGCAGCTGGCCGCCGATGATCGTCGACACGGCCTTGGCGAACATCGAGAACCCGGCGTTGACGACCTTGCGCAGCCCCCAGCCGCCGGCCTTCGCCGGAGCGGTGAGCAGCCGGATCATCCGGCCGTCCAGCGCGCTCGAGAGCCGGGTCGGCGCGTCGAGGAAGTCCAGGGCCGACCGGCTCGGCGGGGTGTCGACGATGATGAGGTCCCACTCGCCGGTGGCCGCGAGCTGGCCCAGCTTCTCCATCGCCATGTACTCCTGCGTGCCGGAGAACGACGTGGAAATCGTCTGGTAGAAGGGGTTCTGGAGCAGCTGCTCGGCGCGCTCGGGGCCGGCGTGCACGCGCACCATGTCGTCGAAGGTGCGGCGCATGTCGAGCATCATCGCCCAGAGCTCGCCCTTCGGCTCGAACCCCTCGACCTGCACCTGCTTCGGGTGGTTGCCGAGTTCGCGCAGGCCGAGCGCCTGCGCCAGCCGCCGCGCGGGGTCGATCGTCAGCACCACGGTCTGGCGGCCGCGCTCGGCCGCGCGCAGGGCGAGCGCCGCGGCCGTGGTCGTCTTGCCGACACCGCCGGAGCCGCAGCAGACGATCACGCGGCTTTCCTGGTCGTCGAGCAGCGCGTCGATGTCGATGGTGGTCACAACCGCACCCCCTGGTCGGTCAGGGCTTCGGCCAGGTCGTAGAGGGCCGCGACGTCGACGCCTTCGGTCAGGTCCGGCAGCTCGAGGGTCGGCAGGTCGGCCTCGGCGAGCTGCTCGCGCGCCCGTTGCTCGGCGGCCACCCGCACAGCGTGTTCGACAGTCTCTTCCACGAGCGCGTCCAAAGTGTCTTCCGCCAGCTTCAACCCGGCCGCAGCGAGCCCGTCGCGGACGCGGGAGGCGTCGACGCGCCCGTCGGCGGCGGCGGTCACCGACCGGGCGGGCAGCCGCGGCGGCCGGACCCGGTTGACCAGCACCGCGCCCGGGCGCAGGTCGGCGCCGTCCAGCTCGGCCACGGCCTCGACGGTCTCGCGGACCGGCATCTCCTCCAGCAGCGTGGCCAGGTGGACCGCGGTTTCGCCGGAGTGCAGCAGCCGCACCACGCCCTCGGCCTGGCCGCGGATCGGGCCGGTCTTCGCGAGGTCGGTCAGGGCCTTGGTGACGTCGAGGAACTTGACGACCCGGCCGGTCGGCGGCGAGTCGACGACGACGGCGTCGTAGGTGTGCCGCCCGTCGGACTCCGTGCGGCCGACGCACTCCTTGATCTTCCCGGTGAGCAGGACGTCCCGCAGGCCCGGGGCGAGGGTGGTGGCGAACTCGATCGCGCCCATCCGCCGCAGCGTCCGGCCGGCGAAGCCCAGGTTGTAGAACATTTCGAAGTACTCGAGCAGCGCGGCCTCGACGTCGATGTGCAGCGCGCGCAGCTCGCCGCCACCCGGGACGGACGCGATGCGCTGCTCGGCGTACGGCAGCGGCTCGGTGTCGAAGAGCTGGGCGATGCCCTGCCGGCCCTCGACCTCGATGAGCAGCACCCGACGGCCTTCGCGGGCGAGCGCGAGGCCGAGCGCGGCGGCGAGCGTCGTCTTGCCCGTCCCGCCCTTGCCGGTGACGAAGTGCAGCCGGGCGCGGGCAAGCTCGTCGGTCCAGCCGGCATGGGAAATGGTCACTTCTTCACCCTAATTCAGCGCTCAACTGGCCAGCAGCATGACGCCGGCCGCAGCGGCGACGGCCGCGACGAGTGCCCAGCTCAGGGCGCCGGGCAGCACGGTCAGGGTGAGCACGCCCACGACCACCAGCAGGGTGAAGGTGATCACCCCGCCGAGCGCGACCTGGCCGGAGCTCTGCGTCCGGTCGCGCACCTTCGCCATCACGACGAGCACCAGCGGCAGCCCGGCCACCGCGAGCAGCGCCGTCACGATCACCCGCCACGTCTCCACGTGCCCACGCTAGCGACGACCCGCCTCAAGCGCCCCAATGTGGCGTTGGTTGCGCTGGACGCACCCAATGTGGCGTTCGGTGCGTCCAGCGCACCGAACGCCACATTGGGGCGCTTGAACGCGG
>NZ_JBSGJD010000134.1:0-26047 GCF_053605405.1 Amycolatopsis sp. NPDC003861 | reverse complement strand
CGGCCGGCAGCTGCTCGCGGATGAAGCTCACCGTCGCCCGCAGCGCGCCGATCGGGCTCAGCTCCGGCGCCTGCCCCAGTCCGGCCAAGCCCGCCGCGCCCGGCGAGCGACCCTCGCCAACCGGTGGTCAACCACGGACGACCCGCCGGCTCAGGACTCCGCGTGCGCCACGGCCAGCTCCACCGCGGCCCCCAGATCGTTCACCCACCGGAAGCCGCGGTCTGCCAGGTGTGCCCAGCCCGGCCCGGCCGTGCCCACTTCGCACCCCAGGGTCCGGAGGCGGGCCGCCAGGAGGTCGTCGGCCGTTGTCGGGGCCATTGACCACAGGAGCACCAGGACCGGGTTGATCCGGGCCGCCAGGTCCGCCACCGTCTCCGCCGGGACCAGCTGTCCCAGGTACGTCACCGGGACCGCCGCCTCGGCCAGCGTTGCCCGCAGGGCCTCGATCGGGAGCGAGTGCCTCTCCGCCGGGCAGCACGCCAGCAGCACCGGGCGGCCCGGCACGGCCGCCGGGAAGCGGCCGCTGAACCGCTCGAACGCCAGGGAGATCTCCGACGTCAGCGCCCACTCCGAGGCGAAACACGCGTCGCCGCGCTGCCAGCGGTTGCCCAAGCCTCGCAGGACCGGGGCCAGCACGTCGGTCCAGGCCGCCGCCGGGCCCAGGGTGCCCAGCGTTTCGTCCAGCAGGCCCGCCACCGATGCGTACCGGAGCTCGTCCGCGGCGTCGGTCAGCTCCCGCGCGCGCCGCGACGCCGGCACCTCGAGCCCGGCCGGTGCGGGGCCGAACGCCGCCTCGGCCGCCTCCCGGACCGGCATCCCGCGGGCGACCAGGCGCTGCATCTGCTGGAGGCGGCGGACGTCCGCGTCCGAATACCGGCGGTGGCGCCCGGCGCCGGCGGGCGGCCCGATCCCGTACCGCGCGCTCCAGCTGCGCAGCGTCACCGGCGACACCCCGAGCAGCTCGGCGACCTTGCCGGGCGCCCAGGCCCCGGGCGGCGCGTCGTTGTCGGGTTCCACCGTGCCCCTTCGCCTCGCGGACCGCGAACTGCCGAAGTTTACCGATCCCCGCGGCGGCCGAACGGCGAAGACACGCAGGCCCCGGCGCCGGACGTTACGAGTGAATTCGCCCGCGGTTGGGTATTTCTGTCCCGGTGCCCGATGAGGAGGGAACCCATGACCGAATTCACCGACGCCGGAGTGGTGATCGTCCGTTGCGCGGGCGAGCTCGACCTCGCTCGCACGCCCGAGCTCCGGGAAGCCCTGCTGGGGCCCATCCGCGCCGGCGCCCGCGGGGTCGTCGCGGACCTGACCGAAACGACCTACTGCGACTCGACCGTCTTCAGCGTGCTGGTCGAGGCCCACCGCGAGGCCACCGCCCGGAACGTGCCCTACGCCATCGCCGCGGAGGAGACCGCGGTCCACCGGCCGCTGCAGATCCTCGGCCTGGACGCGCTGCTGCCGCTGCACCCCGAGCTCGACGCGGCCCAGGCGGCCGTCGCGGGGCGGCCACTGCGGGCACGGGAGACCGCCTAGGGGTGGCGATCACCCCGTCGGCCCTGGTCCGGGACCTCCGCGTTCGCTAGCTTGACGGTGATCGCAGTTTTTCTGCGCCATCGCCGGGCGGCGCCGCGGGGAGCCGCCGGTCCGGCCGTTTCCAGGGGGATCCACCGTGTCCAGAACACCCCTGCGCGGGGTGAGACGGCTCTGCGCCGTGCTCACCGCCGTGCTCACCACCGGCGCCTTCGCCGCGCCGGCCGCCCACGCCGACGGGCCGTCGCTGCTCATCACCGCCTCCGTCGGCGCCGGGCCGCAGCTGGTCGCCAAGCCGTTCCCGATCACGCTGACGCTCACCAACACGACCGACCAGCCGCTGACCAAGGTCACGCTCTGGGACGAGCACCTCGCGGGCTCGTGGCTGTCGATCCAGGACTGGGCCGGCCTCGGCGGCAGCCCGCAGGCCGGTGTCACGATCGACGCCGGGGCCACCCGGACGTTCACGATCACCGCCGCCGTCTGGAGCTGGAACGGCGCGCCGCAGGACCGGTTCCGCGGGCCCGACGCCGAGGGTGGCGAGCTGGCCGTCCCGATGGTCGACCCGACGACGACGCAGGGTCCGGCGTCCGGTGTGCTCTACGGCGACCGGAACGACAACGGCGCCTTCGACGCGGGCGAGGGCCTGCCCGGCGCCGTCGCCTACCTGTACGGCACGAGCTCCGGCAACCCGATCGAGGTCACCACGGACGCCGACGGCCGGTTCGCCTTCACCGGCCTGCCCGCCCAGCGCTACGGCATCTCCAGCCGGAACCTGCCGGACGGCTGGGTCTACGAGGCCGCCACCGAGCAGCGCGTCGACGTCGACGGCAGCGATCCCGGGCCGGTCGTCCAGCTGCGCGCGGTCCGGCCGTTCTCCGAGAAGCTGCACGCGAGCGGCTCGTTCGACCGCGGCACCTACCAGGTGGGCGACAGCGTCCAGGTCACCGTGACCCTGACCAACGTCAGCGGGGACGACCTGCACGGAATTACCACGGGCTGTGACCGCTTCGGGGGCTCCGATCACCTCCTCGGGTGGCCGAGCTGGGCCATCGCCGCGCCGCACGCGATCGATCTGGCCGCGGGCGAGACGCGGACGTTCACCGAGACCGGCACCGTGCCCTCCGCCGCCACCGCGTACGGCTCGTTCTACGTGGCCTGCGACTTCGGGATCGACCCCGAGCCGGTGACCGGACGGCCCACGCTCGACGTCGTCGCCCACGTGCCGGCCCCGCCGGCCGCCACCGGCGGCGTGATCTACCACGACGACAACGGCAACTACACGGTCGACCCGGGCGAGCCGATCACCGGGACGGCGGTCGAGCTGGTCGACCGGGTCGACGGCGCGGTCACCGCCACCGCCTCCTCGGACGCGCAGGGGCACCTGGCGTTCGGGACCGTCCCGGCCGGCCGGTACGAGTTGCGCGTCGACGGGTGGCGAGCGGCCGACGGCGACTATCCGTACGTCACCGTCGGCACCTGTTGGTACTGCGGGGAAGACTGGGCCCTCCGGTACCAGCGCTGACCTCGCCCGGTGGCCCGGCCGCACGCCGGGTCACCGGGGTGCCGGCCCCTCCGGCGTCGCGATCACCCCGGCAGTGACGGAAAACTCGCCGAATTCCCCTGTCCGCCAGACTGCGCCACGGGCCCGGGAGGCCCTAGGGTTCGCATCATGAAGGTCGGCCTGCTCACCCGCGAATACCCGCCGGAGGTCTACGGCGGCGCCGGGGTCCACGTGGAGTTCCTCGCCCGGGAGTTGCGACCGCTGGTCGACCTCGACGTGCACTGCTGGGGCGCGGACCGCCCCGACGCCACCGGGCACACCGATCCGCACGGCTACCGGCAGCCGGCGTTCACGACGATGGACATCGCCGTCTCCATGGCGAACGCGCTCGAAGGCCACGACCTCGCGCACAGCCACACCTGGTACGCGAACCTGGCCGGGCACCTGGCGAAGATGACGCACGGCATCCCGCACGTCGTCACCGCGCACTCGCTGGAGCCGCTGCGGCCGTGGAAGGCCGAGCAGCTCGGCGGCGGCTACCGCGTCTCCTCCTGGATCGAGCGCGAGGCCTACGAAGCCGCGGACGCGATCGTCGCGGTCAGCGGCGGCATGCGCCGGGACGTGCTCGCCGCCTACCCCGCGGTGCCGCCCGAGCGCGTGCACGTGATCCACAACGGCATCGACACCACGCTCTACCGCCCCGACCCGGGCACCGAGGCCCTGGCCAAGCACGGCATCGACCCGGACCGGCCGTACGTGCTGTTCGTCGGCCGGATCACCCGGCAGAAGGGCGTCCCGCACCTCGTCCGGGCCGGCGCGTCGCTGGACCCCGGCGTCCAGCTGGTGCTGTGCGCGGGCGGCGCCGACACGCCCGAGCTCGACGCCGAGTTCCGCGGGCTGGTCGCCGAGCTGGAGAAGACCCGCACCGGCGTCCGCTGGATCCCGGAGATGCTGCCGCGCGGCGAGGTCGTGCAGCTGCTCACGCACGCCGCGGTGTTCGCCTGCCCGTCGGTCTACGAGCCGCTCGGCATCGTGAACCTGGAGGCGATGGCGTGCGGCACGCCGGTGGTGGCCAGTGACGTCGGCGGCATCCCGGAGGTCGTCGACGCCGGCCGCACCGGGCTGCTGGTGCACTACGACGAACAGGACCCGCAGGGGTTCGAGGCGGGGCTGGCCGAGGCTCTCAACGAGGTGGTCGGCGCGGCGGACCGGGCCGCCGCGATGGGTACCGCCGGCCGCGAGCGCGCGGTCGGCGAGTTCGGCTGGAAGGCGATCGCCGAGCGGACGGTCGCCCTCTACGAGGCGTGCGGGAGGTCGCTGTGAACAGCGAATGCCATGTCCTGGGCATCGTGCTCGCGGGCGGGGAGGGCAAACGCCTGATGCCGCTGACGGCGGACCGGGCGAAACCGGCGGTGCCCTTCGGCGGCACCCACCGGCTGATCGACTTCGTGCTCTCCAACCTGGTGCACGGCGGCATCCGGCGGCTGTGCGTGCTGACGCAGTACAAGTCGCACTCGCTCGACCGGCACATCTCGACGACCTGGCGGCTGTCCTCGCTGACCGGCGAGTACGTCACGCCGGTGCCCGCGCAGCAGCGGCTGGGCCCGCGTTGGTACCAGGGCAGCGCCGACGCCATCCACCAGAGCCTCAACCTCGTCCACGACGAGAACCCCGAGTACATCGCGGTGTTCGGCGCGGACAACATCTACCGGATGGACCCGCGGCAGATGCTGGAGGCGCACATCGCCTCCGGCGCGGGCGTCACCGTCGCCGGCATCCGGGTCCCGCGGAAGGAGGCGAGCTCGTTCGGGGTCATCCGGACCACCGACGGCCTGCTGATCGACGCGTTCATGGAGAAGCCCGCGGACCCGCCGGGCCTGCCGGACTCGCCCGAAGAGGCGTACGTGTCCATGGGCAACTACATCTTCACCACGAAGGTGATGCTGGAAGCGCTCTACGCCGACGCCGAAAACGCCGCCTCGCACCACGACATGGGCCGCGACATCATCCCGGCGCTGGTCAAATCGGGCGAAGCCGCCGTCTACGACTTCAACACCAATGTGGTGCCCGGCGAAACCGAACGCGACCACGGTTACTGGCGCGACGTCGGGACCATCGACAGCTACTACGAGGCGCACACCGACCTCATTTCGACGCACCCGATCTTCAACCTCTACAACCGGCGGTGGCCGATCCTGGCCCACCCCGGCCAGCGGGCGGCGGCGAAGTTCGTCGAGGGCGGTTCGGCGAACCAGTCGATCGTCAGCAACGGCTGCATCATCTCCGGGGCCCAGGTGGTCGACTCGGTGCTCTCTCCCGACGTCATCGTCGAGCAGGGTGCGGTGGTGCAGGGCTCGGTGCTGCTCGACGGCGCCCGCGTCGGCCGCGGCGCGGTGGTGCGGCGGGCCATCCTGGACAAGAACGTCGTGGTTCCCGCCGGGGCGCACATCGGTGTCGACCTGGCCCGCGACCGCGGCCACTACCACGTCAGCGAGGGCGGCATCGTCGTGCTGGGCAAGGGGGAACGCGCGATCTGAGCCGCGCCTCAGGAGCGGGTGGCCGCCGAGATCCGCTCGACGACCTGCCGGGGGTCGATCCCCCAGCGCTCGGCGAGCTCGGAGATCGACGCTCCCGCCGCGTACTCGGCGGCGATCATGCTGTTGACGACGCCGGCCACGGTCCACTCCTCGGCCACGGGTGCTCGGGCACCCGGTATGCTACATGTCCGGCGCGGACCGCGAACAACCTGGTGTACGTCACCGCGCGGATTTGTCCGGTTCCCGCGGCGGATTCGGCGGATTAGCCTTAGCGCGCGTCGCATTGAACACGGCGTCGAAGATCGGCGTCGGCTCACCGTCGTCGCGCTTCGGCCGCTCGTCACTCTTTTCCTCTCCCACGGGCCCAGTTTCTGCGACGACCGCCGATTCCGCTGGCACGAACCCGGAAAATCGCCCGGCCGGGGGATCTTGTTTTCGCGCTTTCCCGGTGCCGAAAAAGGATTTCCCGCGCACATTTCCGCAGATGCGGGGAATATCCCGGGCCGTCCGCGGATTGCACCGGGTATGAAGGCAGTCGTCTACCGCCGCCACGGCGGACCCGAGGTGCTGGAACTGTCGGAGCGGGCCGTCGCGGACCCGGGACCGGGCGAGGTGCGGGTCCGGATCGTGGTGTCCGCGGTCAACCCCACGGACTGGAAGGCCCGCAGCGGGCTGCGCGCCGAGCCCGGCGCCGAAATCCCGGAAACCGTGCCCAACCAGGACGGCGCGGGCGTGGTCGACGCGGTCGGCCCGGACGTGACGGAGTTCGCGCCCGGCGACCGCGTGTGGCTGATCATCGCGGGCGCGTACGGGCCCGCGTCGGGAACGGCGCAGGAGTACACGGTGCTGCCGGCCTCGAAGCTGGTCCGGCTGCCGGACGGCGCCGGGTTCGACGAGGGCGCCGGCCTCGGCATCCCGGCCCTGACGGCCCACCGCGCGCTGACGGTCGCCGAGGACGGCCCGGCCCGGCTCTCCCCCGGAGCGTTGGACGGCCGCACGGTCCTGGTCAGCGGCGGGGCGGGCGCGGTCGGCAACGCGGCCATCCAGCTCGCCCGCTGGGCCGGGGCGACGGTGATCGCGACGGTCAGCAGCGTGGAGAAGGAGGCGCTGGCCCGGGCGGCCGGGGCTCAGCACGTGCTGCGGTACCCCGACTCGTCGCTGGGCTCGCAAATCCGCTCGGTCGCTCCGGACGGGGTGGATCTGGTGGTCGAGGTGGCGATGGGGGTCAACGCGAAGCTGCACACGGAGGTGCTGCGGCCGAGGGGCACGGTCGCGACCTACGGCGACGATCGGGGCACCGGCACGGTGAGCCTCGACTTCGGGACGAACCTGTGGCTGAACGCCCGGTACCAGTTCCTGGTGCTGTACACGGTGGGCGAGGACAAGCTGCGCGCGGGCGCGGAGGACATCACGGCGGCCATGGCCGAGGGCGCGTTGCGGCTCGGTGAAGACCGCGGGGTGCCGCTCCACCGCTTCCCGCTGGCGGAAACGGCGAAGGCACACGCGGCCTCGGAGGACGGGATCACGGGGAAGGTGCTGATCGACGTCGGCCCGGCCGACTGACCCGGGCTTCACGCGTTCCGGCCGGCCTTCCTGTCACATGACAGGAAAGCCGGCCAGGGCATCGCGGCCTCCGCCAGCCCGATTTCGTCCAGTACCGCGTGTCCTGCCCCAGCGCCGCGTCACGGTCCCCAAGCCGCACCGCCGGTCCGCGACCACGGCCGGTGGCAGGTCGTCGAGTTCAGCCGTCGATGCGCAGGCCGCGGCGCAGGGCGTCGACCTCGTCGGCGAACATGCGCCGCGAGATCTCGGCCGTCTCGACCATCGAGGAGCCGTGGAAGGTGCCCGGGTAGTGCCGCAGGTCGACGGGCACGCCGGCGTGCGCGAGCCGCTGGGCGTAGGCGATGCCTTCGTCGCGGAGGGGGTCGAACTGGCAGGTGGTCACGAACGCGGGCGGCAGCCCGGCCAGGTCGGTGGCCCGCGCCGGGGCGGCGTAGGGCGAGACGTCCGCGCCGCCCGGTTCGGCGCCGAGGTAGCTCGTCCAGCTGTGGATGGCGTTGGGCCGGTTCCAGATGGGGGTGTCGGTGTAGTCCCGCATCGACGGGGTGTCGAGGCGGTCGTCGAGCTCCGGGATGCCGAGGTACTGGAAGCAGAGCTGGGGGCCACCGCGGTCGCGGGCCAGCAGCGCCACCGCGGCCGAGAGGCCACCACCGGCGCTCTCACCGGCCACGCCGAGGCGGGCGGGATCGATGCCCAGCTCGTCGGCCTTGGCCGCGACCCAGACGAGGGCGGCGTAGCAGTCCTCGACGGGGGCCGGGAAGGGGTGCTCGGGGGCGAGCCGGTAGTCGACCGAGACGATCACGATGCCGAGCTCGTCGACCAGGCGCAGCAGGGCGGGGTGGAACATGTCGAGGTCGCCCATGACGAACCCGCCACCGTGGATGTAGAGCAGCCCGGGCACGGCGGAGGTGCGGTTCGCCGGAGAGTAGATCCGCACGGGGACATCGGGCGCATCGGACGGCCCGGGCACGGCGGTGTCCTGCACGTCGACGGGGTTGGCGGGCTGGTAGGACGGCAGGATTTCGCTGAGCTGCCCCATCGACGACCGCGCGGCCACGAGCGAGGCGTGGTCGGTGAGGGCGACGGCGGGGAGCATGTCGAGCCAGGGCAGCAGCTCGGGATCGATGGCGTAGGTCATGCCCCGATCATCGGCGGTGCGCGTTCGCCCGGGCCACCGCCACGCGGCGGGGGTTGCAGGGAGGAACCTCGCCACCCGGCGGAGGGGGTGGCGGCCTTGTCTTGTCGGCGTCTTGTCGGCGTCTTGTCTGCGGTGCGGCGGTGGGTTGGGCGCGCGGGGTCCGGCGGCGGGGCGCTTGGTGGGCGGAAGTCGCGCTGCCCGGCCGGACCTTGCTCGCCGCCGCGGTGCGGGCGTCGCCTGGGCGGTGCTCGCCATCCGGTGGTGGGCGCGCCTATCGTGGCGGGATGAAAGGCCTGCTGCTGCGGCTGTCCGGGCTCGACGCCGACGCCGAGAACGCCGTGCGGGTGATCGGGTTCTTCGACCGCCTGATCACCGGCCGCTCCGGCGTCGATGCTCTGGTGCGCAGCACCGCCGAGCTCGCCGGGTGTCCCGTCGGCGTGCATGCTCCCGGCCAAGGCTTGTCGCTGCGGGCGGCGCCGGGCCGCGACGTCGTCACCCCGGGTGCGGCGCCGATGGGAGCGGCCACGCGGGCGCTCGAAGGCGGTGTCGTCGTGTGGGTGGCGCGGGACGGCGCGCCCCTCCCCCTCGATGACATGCTGCTCGAACGGTTCGCCATCGCCGCCGCGATCCTGCTGGAGCACTCCGGTGTGCCGCGGCCCGAACTCGGGGATCCCGCGCTGGTCGAGCTGGTGCTGTCCGAGGACACCGGCACCGTCGAACGGTCCCGTGCCCTGCACCTGCTCGGCTTCGGTCCGGCGACCCGGCTGCGGGTGCTCGCGGGCACGGGCGTCGACGCGCTGGCGGGCCGTTCGGCGCGGCTGGGCGGGGTCCGGGCCGTCCTGCTGCCGGGCGAGGTCGCCTCGCTGCCGGAGGGCGCCCGCGCGGGTGTCGGCCCGGCGGGGCCGGCCATCGAGGTCGCCCGGTCGTGGACGGCCGCCCGGACGGCGCTGCGGTTCACCTCCGCGGCGGAGCCGGTCGTGTGGTGGGAACGGCTCGGCGGGCTGGCCGCGCTGGCGGACAAGCTGGCCCCCTCGGAACTCGCGGAGCTGGCCGACGTCCGGGCCCTCGACCGCCTCGCGGCCGAACCCCACGGCGCGGACACGCTGGCGGCGTTGGACGCCTTGTGCGCGACGGGTTCGGCCCGCAAGGCCGCCGCGGCGCTGCACCGTCACCACAGCACGATGCCGGCCCGGCTCGCGCGCGCGGAGGCGGTGCTGGGCTTCGAGGTCGACTCGCCGGCCGGACGGTTCCGCCTCCACCTGGCTCTGGTCCTGCGGCGGTTGCGGGACAACGCCGACCTCGGCTGACCGCCCCGAGTGGCCCCGGGGCAACGCCGGCTCGGCCGACCGTCCTCGGCAGACTCGGCGAGCGCCAAGCCGATGCCGTTCGTCCTCAGTGGACTCAGCGGATCCGGGACAACGCCCGCCTCGGCCGAGCATCCGGGCCCCGGGTCGAGACCGGGCGCGGGCTCAGCCCACCCTCAACGGCCGGCGCGCTCGCCGCACCAAATCCTCCGCCGCGGCCGGCCATTCCGGGTAGCCGAACGAGAATCCCGCCTCCGTCAGCCGGCCCGGGATCACGCGGCGGCTCTTCAGCAGCAGCTCCGTGTCGCTGCGGAGGACGAATGCGCCGATCTCCGCCATCCACTTCGTCGCCGGCAAACCCACCGGCATCCCCGCCGCCGCTCGCAGAGCGCGCAGGAAGTCGCGGTACGGCAACGGTTCCGGGGCCGCCAGGTTCACCGGGCCGCTGATCTCCTCCCGCTCCATCAGGAAGCCGATCGCGCGGACCAGGTCGTCCTCGTGGATCCACGACATGTACTGCCCGCCGCCCGCGACCGGGCCGCCGAGGCCCCAGCGCGTCAGGCGCAGGAGCATCGCCAGCGCTCCGCCGGGCTCCGGGCTCATCACCATCGCCGTGCGCAGCGCCACCTTGCGGGTGCCCGGGGTCTCCGCTTCGCGCTGCTCGCGCTCCCACGCCTTGGCGATGTCGACGCTGGAGGACCAGTAGGCCGGCACGTCCGGCTCGTCGCCGCCCAGTGCTCCGGTGGTTTCGTCGTTCGGCGCGTCGAACCGGTGCGCGTAGATCGTGGCCGTGCTCATCTGCAGCCACACCCGCGGCGGCCGGGCCGCGCGGGCGATCGCGCCGCCGACCACCCGCGCCGAGTCGACGCGGGAGTCCAGCATCTCGCGCAGGTTCTCCGGCGTGTACCGGCAGTTCACCGACCGGCCGGCCAGGTTGAGGACGACGTCGCTGCCGTCGACCTCCGCCGTCCAGGGGCCCGGACCGCGGCCGTCCCAGAGGACGTGCCGCACGTCCGGCTCCGGCCGGGCTTCCCGCCGGGTCAGCACCACGACCTCGTGCCCCTGCTCGACCAGCGCGCGGCTCAGCACCCGGCCCAGATGCCCGGTGCCGCCCGGAATCACGACCTTCATGGTCTCGACCGTACCGCAGGAGTTGAACATGTTCAATTGTCACGAACCGTCATCGCCGGGAGGCGCGACCCGACCGCCACCGCAGAGGCCGCTCAAGATCGCCGACAACCCCCGCGGAAGATCACGGGACGGTTTCCGCCATTCGGCCGAACGGGTCGGAAAAGCAGCAGGTCACGGTCGCGCATCGGAACTTTTTCGGCGTGAAACGACGTCGCCGCGACTCGATCCCGCGCGCGTAACACGCCGGGCCGCCCCTGACAAGGGACCTCGGACCTTCGCAGTCGGGCCGGTCGCCCGGGGAGAGGATCGCCGGGGAATTCGCACACTCATCGTGACGGTCCACACCGGACCAGCCGGACCGCGACCGAGCCCGGCCTTCCCGATGGAACAGCTCCCAGGAGAACCTCATGCGCAAGATCAGCAAGCGGTCCGCGATCGTCCTCGGTGCCGCCGGAGCGGTGGTCGTCGCCGGTGTCGCCTACGCGGCCTGGACGAGCACCGGCAACGGCACCGGCTCGGTGTCGTCGACCACGTCGGTCAACTCGGCGATCACGCCCGCGGGTTCGGGCAGCGCCCTCTACCCGGGCGGCGGCACCGACTTCACCGTGACCGTCGACAACCCGAACGACTACCCCGTCGTGGTCACCGGGATCAGCGCCGGCTCCTCGAACGCGGTCAACGGCTGCGCCGCGGGCACCGTCACGAGCGCCGTCCCCGCGGACACCACCGGCACCATCGCGGCCGGTGGCTCCAAGACCTACACCCTGCACGCGACGATGAACGCCAACGCCACCGACGCCTGCAAGAGCCAGACCTTCGTGCTGCCGCTCACCGCCACCCTCGCCTCGAACGCCTCCTGATCGACGGCGGGGCGGTGCGCCAACCACCGCCCCGCCCTTCCCTGGAAGGACCCCGATGTCCAGGTGGCGGAGCAGCGTTCCGGCGGGCGCGCTCGCGGCCGTCGTGATCACGTGGTTCGCGATCGGCCCCACGCCGGTGGCGAACACCGCGAACGGCAACGGCATCAAGCAGTTCGGCATCGCCGACGTGCCCGGCCGGGCCACCGCGCTGGTGCCCGGCGCGACGGGGACCCGGTGGATCCGGCTGGCCAACGCCGAGAACTTCCCCATCCTCGTCCAGACCGTGACGGCCGCGGTCGGCAAACCCGTCGACAGCCGGGGCCGCCCGGTCCCGGCCTGCCCGGCCACCTCGGTGCAGGTCGACCCGCTCGCCCGGCCGGTGCCGGTGCCCCGTGACGGCACCGCCGACGTCGCCCTCACCACCCGCATGCTGCCCGGCACCCCCGAGGCGTGCCGGTCGCTCACCTTTCCGTTGACGTACACAGGAACGGCGGTCAAGCCATGAAGAACCCGACCCTGCGCCGCGTGCTCGTGGTCACCACGGTGGTCGGCGCGACGCTGGGCGGCGGGATCGCCGTCGCGGCGTGGACGAGCTCCGGTTCCGGGGCGGCGAACGCGAAGGCAGGAACGGCGGCCGCGCCGACGACCGGGACGGTGCCGGCCTCGGCCCTCACGAGCGGGCCGCTCTACCCCGGCGGTCCGGTGGGCGACGCCAAGATCCTGGTCGGCAACCCGAACCCGTACCCGGTCAAGGTCAGCACGATCGTGGCGAACGGGACGCCGACGGGAGCCAACGGCACCGGCACCTGCACGACGACCGGCGTGAGCTGGACCGCGCAGTCGCCCAACGCGCCGGTGCCCGCGGGCGGAAGCACGACCCTCACGCTGACGGGCGCGGTCTCGATGAGCACGGCTTCCGACGACGGCTGCCAGGGCGCGGTGTTCACGATCCCGGTGACGGTCACGGTGGTGAGCGGATGAGCGCGCCGCGGGTGGTCTTCGCGGCCGCGATGGTGGCGGCCGCGTGGACCACGGTGATCACCGGCTTGACCGGGACCGGCGCGGCGCGAGCGGAGGCGGCCTGGCTGAAGTCCGGCCCCGGCACCGGGTATGCGGCGGGGCTCAAGCTGCAGACGCCCGGCCAGCCGGTCGTCGACTCGGCGAAGTGCAACAACGGCAACGGCAGCGGTCCCTCGGCCACGCTCCACTGGACCTCCCCGACCCCGTTGCCGCCCGGGTTCGAGCTCCTCACCGCGAGCACGGCGGGCGGCCCGGTTTCCACCGCGGGCACCGCCACGACCACTTCGGCCACCATCCCCCTGCCCGGCAACAACAAGGTCTACGTGAGCGTGCGCGCCACGGCCGGTTCCTGGAAGGGGACGCGCTCTCCGGAGGTGGCCGCCTGCTGATTCCGGAACACCCCTCGAACCCTGCAACGCAAAGGAATGAACCATGCTGGAAAGACTGCGCTCCGCCCGCGCCGACGAAGACGGCTTCACCCTGATCGAACTGCTCATCGTCGTCGTGATCCTGGGCGTGCTCGCCGGGGTCGTCGTGTTCGCCGTGCAGGCGTTCAACGGCGACGGCAAGGCCGCCGCGTGCAACGCCGACTGGAAGAGCGTCGAGACCGCCAACGAGGCCTACTACGCCAAGACCGGCAGCTATGCCGCCAGCCCGGCCGCGCTGAAGACCGCCGGTTACCTGAAGGACGAGCCGTCGACCACCAACGGCTACACGATCTCCATCACCGCCGGGGTCGTCACGGCCGCCGGCGCCTGCACCCACTGAACCGTTCCGTGGGGGTGGGCGACCCACCCCCACGGACGCACCTCGCCCCGGAGGGAAACCATGCCCACCCAGATCGGCAGCCGCGTCGACGGCCTGCTCGAGGCCTTGTGGCACGCGCGTGGCACCGACCTGCTGCTCACCGCCGGACTGCCGCCCCAGCTGCGCGTGCACGGCGACCTCTCCGCGGTCCCCGGCCAGCCCGTCCTCACCGGTGAGGACACCCGCGCCCTGCTCGCCGAGCTCCTCACCGACGACCAGGCCCTCGCCTGGCGCGCCACCCGCGAATTCGACTTCTCCTTCGGCTGGCGCGACGAAGCCCGCGTCCGCGGGAACGCCTTCACCCAGCGCGGCGAGACCGTCGTCGCGCTGCGGATGATCCCGCGCCGCATCCCCGGCATGGCCGATCTCGGCCTGCCGCCCGTCCTCGCCGACTTCGCCCGCCGGCACCAGGGTCTCGTGCTCGTCACCGGGCCGACCGGCTCCGGGAAGTCGACCACGCTCGCCGCCGTCATCGACCGGATCAACTCCGAACGCGCCTGCCACATCCTCACCGTCGAGGACCCGATCGAGTACGTCCACGAGCACCGGCGCTCCGCGGTCAACCAGCGCGAGGTCGGCACCGACACCGAATCCTTCCCCGCCGCGCTGCGCAGCGCCCTGCGCGAGGACCCCGACGTCCTGCTGGTCGGCGAGATGCGCGACCTCGAGTCGATCCGCTTCGCCCTCACCATCGCCGAGACCGGGCACCTCGTCTTCGCCACCTTGCACACCAACGACACCGCGCAGTCCCTAGCGCGGATGATCGACGTCTTCCCGGCCGGGCAGCAGGAGCAGGTTCGCGTGCAGCTCGCCGCTGCCCTCACCGGGATCGTGTACCAGCGGCTGCTCCCCCGCATCGGCGGCGGCCTCGTCGCCGCCTTCGAGGTCCTGGTGGCCAACACCGCCGTCCGCAACCTCATCAAGGAGGGCAAGCCGCACCAGCTGCGCAACGCGCTGGTGACCGGGCGCCGCGAAGGCATGGTGACGCTGGAGCAGTCGCTGTCCCAGCTCGTCGCCGCCGGACTCGTCACCCCCGCCGACGCCGCCGCGCGCAGCCTCCACCCGCAGGACATCGCCCCGCGGCCCCGGAGCGTGCCGGCATGAGACTCCGCACCCGGACCGTCGACCTCCGCACGGTGACCCCGGACCGCGCCGCCGCCGACCTGCTCGGCGAGGCGCAGGCCCGCGAACTTTGCGCCATCCCGCTGGCCGTCCGCGACGACACCGTGCTGGTCGCGGTGGCCGACGCCGCCACCGCCCCGGCGCTGCAGCAGGCGCTCGGCCGGCCGGTGACCGTCGCCGTCGCCGGACGCGCGGACATCCTGGCCACCATCGGCCGCACCTACCGCGCGCTCACCGGCGTCGACCAGCAGATCAAAGCGTTCGAAGCCCGCGACGCCGTCCGCCGCGACGCGGCCCGCACCGAAGCGCCGGCCACCGCGAACGACGATGCGCCCGTCGTGCACGTCGTCGCCCTGATGATCAAGCAGGCGCTGCGCGACCGCGCGTCCGACATCCACGTCGAGCCGCAGGCCGAGCGGATCCGCGTCCGCTACCGCATCGACGGCGTCCTCCACGACGTCCTCGACCTGCCCGGCTCGATGGGGCCCGCGGTGACCAGCCGGATCAAGATCCTCGCCGGCATGAACATCGTCGAGCGCCGCCGCCCGCAGGACGGCCAGATCAGCATGGACGTCGAAGACCGCCCGGTGGACATCCGGGTGGCCAGCACGCCGGTCGTCGGCGGCGAGAAGGTCGTGCTGCGGCTGCTGGACAAGAGCCGCCCGCTGTTCCGGCTGCGCCAGCTCGGGATGCCGGAGGAGATGGCCGCGCGCTACACGTCGGTGCTGCAGTCGCCCTACGGCATGGTGATCTGCGCCGGGCCCACCGGCAGCGGCAAGACCACGACGCTCTACGGCTCGCTGAGCGAGCTCGACAGCAGCGAGCGCAACATCATGACCATCGAGGACCCGGTGGAGTACACCATGTCCTCGATCAACCAGATCCAGATCAACGAGCAGACCGGCGTCACCTTCGCCGACGGCCTCAAGTCGATCCTGCGCCAGGACCCGGACGTCATCCTGGTCGGCGAGGTCCGGGACGTCGACACCGCGCGCATCGCCGTGCAGTCCGCGCTGACCGGCCACTTCGTGCTCTCTTCGCTGCACGCCACCGACGCCGCGTCGGCGCTGCACCGGCTCCTGGACATGGGGATCGAGAACTTCCTCGTGGCGTCCTCGGTCACCGCGGTGCTCGCCCAGCGGCTCGTCCGGCGGATCTGCGCGCGCTGCAGTGAGTACTACGAACCGTCCGCCGAGGAGATGTCCTTTTTGGACGCCCTGGGTGCGGACGGCCCGGCGGGCGGGTTCGTCCGCGGGGCCGGCTGCAACTTCTGCGCGCAGACCGGGTTCCTCGACCGCACCGGCGTCTACGAGCTGATGCCGGTCAGCGAAGGCATCCGCACGCTGGTGCTGGAGAGCGCGCCGCACCGCGAGGTGCACGAACTGGCCCGCAAGGAAGGCATGCGGACGCTGCAGGACGAGGCCCTGCGGCTGGTGGCCGAGGGCGTCACCACCCCGGCCGAGGTGCTGCGGTCGATCTACCTCACCGGAGGGGCCCGATGAACCGGTACGCCTACGTCGCCACCGGCCCGGACGGGCAGCGCACCCGCGGGGTGCAGAAGGCCGCCGACGCCGATTCCGCCGTCCTCGCGCTGTACGAACGCGAACTGCGCGACATCGAGATCACCGAGAAGAAGAGCGTGCTGAGCCTGGAGCTGACCGCGCCGCGGGTCAAGCTCGAGGTCGTCATGCACCTCTCCCGCCAGCTCGGCGCGTTCGTCCGGGCCGGGCTCCCGCTGATCGACGCGGTTCACATCCTCGGCGAGGAGGCCGCGAACTCCTCGGTGGCCCGGATGCTGCGGGACGTCGGGCAGGGCCTGCGCGGCGGCGACCGGCTGTCGGACTGCATCGACCGGCACCCGAAGATCTTCCCCGAGTTCTACCGCGAGATCCTGCGCTCGGCGGAGCTCACCGGGCAGCTCGACGTCGTCCTCGACCAGCTCGCCGGCTACCTCGAGCGCGACCTCGAAGCCCGGCGCAAGATCAAGGCCGCGCTGATCTACCCGGCGATGATCGCGCTGATGTCGGTCGTCACCGTCGTCGTGCTCGCCACCTTCGTCCTCCCCCGGTTCAAGTCGTTCTTCGCCAGCCTGAACGCGAAGCTGCCGCTGCCGACGCGGATGCTGCTGGCCGTCACCGACTTCCTCGGCCACTGGTGGTGGGCGCTACTGGCCGGGCTGTTCGCCGGCATCGCGGGGTACCTGGTCGCCGTGCGCACGCCCGGCGGCCGGTACGCCCGCGACCGCGCGCTGCTCGGCGTCCCGGCGATCGGCCCGACCGTGCGGCACGCGCTGGTCGAGCGGTTCTGCCGGATCCTGTCGTCGATGGTGAGCGCCGGGGTGCCGCTGCCGGAGGCCCTGCGGGTCGCGACGGACTCGCTGCGCAACCGCGTGTTCATGCGCGCGCTCGGCCGGGTCGCGCAGGCGGTGCTCAACGGCGAGGGCCTGGCCCGCCCGCTCACCGGCTCGGGACTGTTCCCGGTGACCGCCGCGCAGATGATCCGGGTCGGCGAGGACACCGGCACGCTCGACACCCAGCTCGAGGTGACCGCCCAGTACTACGAGAGCGAGCTGGACTACCGGCTGAAGAAGCTCACCGCGCTGTTCGAGCCGGCCGTCATCGTCGTGATGGGGCTGGTCGTCGGGTTCGTCGCGGTCGCGCTCGTCTCGGCGATGTACGGCATCTTCGGCCAGGTGCACCTCTGATGGGCACCGGCGACCGGGGCGAGAGCCTCCTCGAACTGCTGGTCGCGGTGGCGATCCTGGGCGTGGCCGTCCTCGCGGTCGTCGGCGGGATCGGGGTGAGCGCGTTCATGTCCGACGTCCACCGCAAGCAGGCGACGGCCGGGGCCGGGGTGCGCGACTTCGGCGAGGCCGTCCTGGCGGGCGGGTACTTCCCGTGCGCCGCGCCCGCGAAGTACGCCGCGCCCGCCGGATTCACCGTGCCGTCCGGGTTCACCGGCTCGGTGACGTCGGTGAAGTACTGGACCGGCTCGGCGTGGTCGGCGACCTGCGGCACCGACAGCGGGCTGCAGCAGGTGACCCTCCAGGTCGCCAGCGTCGACGGGCGGGCGAGCGAACGCCTGGAGGTCGTGGTGCGCAAGCGGTGCGGGCTCGGGGAGGCGCTGTGCTGAGCCGCCGGTCCGACGCCGGGTTCACGCTCATCGAACTGCTGGTCGTCGTCGTGATCCTCGGAGTGGTCGCCGCGCCGATCGCCAACGCGGTGATCGTCTCGATCCGCAACACCGATGCGACGTCGGCCCGCCTGGCCGTGTCGCACGACGCCCAGCAGAGCTCGGCGTTCTTCGCCCAGGACGTCGCCGCGGTCGGGCTGCGCGACTATTCGGGCCAGGTCGCGAACGGCCAGGTCCCGTACTCGCCGTCGGTCCAGCTCGGCGCCGCCTACGACAGCGGCGGGCAGGTGTGCGGCACGGCCGCGACGCCGGTTTCGTTGGTGCGCCTGCTGTCCGACGACTGGGACACCGGCACGCCGACCGCGACCCGGCGGACCGCGATCGTCGCCTACTACCTCGCCGGGACCGAGCTGCACCGCCTGCGCTGCCTGGATTCCGCGCCCTCGTCGGACTCGGTCGTCGCACACAACGTCGTCCCGGGCACACCCGCGATCACCTGCTCGAGCCCGTGCACCGCCGCGGCCGTCCCGCTGTGGGTGAAGTTCACCTTCACCGCCGTGGCGCCCCGCGCCGACCCCTACCCCATCACCCTGTTCGGGCAACGGAGGCAGACATGACCCGCCGGTGGAAGGGCGACGACACCGGGGCCGCGCTGCCGCTGGTGCTCGTGCTGGTCACGGTGATCGCGGTGGTGCTCGGCGCGCTGCTGTCGTTCGCCGACACCAGCGTCCGCACCACGGTGAACCTGCGCGACCAGGCGGCGTCGGCCTACACGGCCGACGGGGCGCTGCAGGCGGGGATCAACGCGATCCGCACCAGCACGTTCACCGGCGCGCCCGGCGAACACTGCTTCGGCGCGTCGGACACGCTGACGCTGCCGAACTTCGGCAGCGCCGGCTCGGCCGCCGTGTCGTGCACCGCCGATCCGGCGAAAGTGCAGATCCAGTGCCCGTCCCTGAGCGTGTGCAACCGGCCGGGCAACGCGATCCTCACCCTCGGGACCGGCGGCGAGGACGGGCTCACCATCCAGCAGCCGACCGGGTCGTCGTTCAAGGTGCACGGCATCGTGTACTCGAACTCGAACATCCGCGTGGTCAACGGCGCGCTCGACACGAACACCGCGGTGTACGCCCGCGGCGCCTGCTCGGGCACGATCCGGAGCACGCCCGCGACGTCCTGCGGCTACGGCGGGTCGAGCCTCGGCGCGGACCCCGGCTACGCGCCGGCGTTGACGTCCGTACCGCCGCGCCAGGCGCTGCCGCTGTGCACCAGGTCCGGCTCGCTGGTGACGTTCCAGCCCGGGTTCTACGACGACGCGGCCGGGCTGTCGGCGATGATGTCGAGCAGCAGCAAGTGCAAGGACAGCACGTTCTGGTTCACGCCCGGCACGTACTACTTCGACTTCCGCAACAGCGCCTCGGTCCGGCCGCCGTCGCTGCTCGCCGGCGACGACGTGTGGACGATCGACAACGGCTACCTGGTCGCGGGCACGCCGGTGGACGAGAGCGGGCGGATCATCGCCAAGCCGCCGGTCCCGGCGAAGATCCCCGGTGCCTGTGACAACCCGATCGACGACGCGAAGGCGGTCGGCGTCCAGTTCGTCTTCGGCGGCGACAGCCGGCTGGCGGTGAAGGCGGGGCAGGCGGAGATTTGCGGAACGTACCGTGCGGACCGGCCGCCGGTGGCCGTGTACGGGCTGACCTCGGGCGCGGAATCTCCGGTGACGGCGACGCTCGGCCCCGGTTCGGTGACCGGCGGCTTCACCGGCACGGCAGCCTCTCTGTCCACGGTGGACGACACCGGCGCGATATGGGTTTCGCCTGGCAAGGGTGGCGGCAGTGCCGCGCTGACCGCAACCGGCTTCGCCCCCGCCGCGGTGCCGCCCGCCGGGACGATCCTGACTTCGGCGAAGATCCGCGTCACCCACCGCAACGACCAGGGCGCGAACAAGGACACCCGCACCGCCCAGTTCACTCCCGCGGGCAGTTCGCCAATCACGCTGAGCTTGTCCACGCCGAGCGATGGCACGCCCGCGACCGACGTCACCGACGTGACGAACCAGCTGGCGCAGGCGGTGTACGACGGCACCTTCACCGGCGGGCAGCTGAGCTACGGCGTGACCGTGAAGCACGAGGGCACGGAACTGGTGGATGCGCTGCAGCTGGAGCTCACCTACACCCCGCCCGCGTTGCGCGCGGAGAGCGGGTGCACCCAGCTCATGTACAGCAGCAGCGCGGCGTGTGCGTTGGTCACGACGGTGAACAACTCCGGGAACCGGTTCTACGTGCAGGGGACGACGTACGCGCCCAAGGCCGTCCTGGACGTCACGCTGAACAACGCGACCGAGCCGATCTTCCGCTTCGGCGTCATCGCGCGGTCGTTGTGGGTGAAGGAGACCGGGAGCGTGACGTTCACCGGGGCGGTCATCGAGGTGCCGGACGACTCGCCCGGGTTCGTCTTCGGGGTCTACCTCTCGGCGTACGTGTGCGCGGGTTCGGCCACCTGCGCGCCGGGTGGTGTTCCGGCCGCCCGCGCGCGGGTGGCCTATGTGGACGGTGATCCGACGAATCCGGTGCCGGGAGCGCGTCAGGTGTCGGTGCTGAGCTGGTCGGGGAACCGGTGACCGGTCAGGCCAGGCCGGTCAGCCGCTGGTAGGCGTCGCCGAGCGGGCCGGCCGCGAAGATCGCCAGGAGGGCGGCGGCGATCATGAACGGCCCGAACGGCAGCGCGGTCTTGCGGCCGCCCTTGCCGGTGGCCAGCACGACGACGCCGGCGAGGGCGCCGAGCAGGAAGCCGCCGAACGCCCCGATCAGCAGCGTCCCCCAGGAGAGGTAGGCGAGGATCCCGCCGAGGAGGCCCGCGAGCCGGACGTCGCCGAAGCCCATGCCGGCCGGGTAGGCCAGCGCGAGGAGGAGGTAGAAGGCGAACAGGGCGGCGCCGCCGATGCCGGCGCGGGCGAGTGACCACCAGTCGCCGCGGTACCAGGCCGACGCCGTCAGCAGGACCACCAGGACGGGGTAGGACGGCAGCACGATCGCGTTCGGCAGGCGACGGCAGTCGAGGTCGATGACGGCGAGTGCGACGCCGATCGCGCCGAAGTAGAGGAAGGCGGGCAGGTCCGGCGGGTCGAGCCGCAGGGCCAGGAGCGCGAAGAGGACTGCGGTGGCGAGCTCGACGAGGGGGTACCGGACGCTGATCCGGGTACCGCAGGCGGCGCACCGGCCGCGCAGCGCGAGCCAGCCGAAGACGGGGACGTTGTGCCGGGCCTTGATGTCCTGCCCGCAGCCGGGACACCGCGACGGCGGGCGGACCACGGACTCGCCGCGCGGCACCCGGTGGATCACGACGTTGAGGAACGACCCGACGACCAGGCCGAGCACCGCCGCCGCCACGACCAGCACCGCCATCGGCTCCTCCGGGGTTGGGACCGCCGCCGATCTTGCCGGACCCACCCCCACCCCGCGACCGGACACCACCCACCCTCGTCCTCGAATGGACGCGCGGCGGCAGACCGGGGTGGGCGACGGGCTGGGTGGGGGCAGCAGGCTGGGTGGGCCCGGCTGCGGTAAAAGCGTCCCGGGGGTGGGCGTGCGGGCCTACAGTCTTGGAAATGACCGCCGCTGCCGGGTTGAGGGTTGTTGCCGGGGTGGATGGGTCGGGCGAGTCGCTCGATGCCGTTCGGTGGGCTGCCCGGGCCGCCCGGCTTCGGGGTGCTCCGCTCGAGATCGTGCATGCCCTCGACGTCCCCGCCCTTCTCGCCGGGGGTGTGGTGCCTCCGCCCGAGGAGATGGTCGACGCCCTGCGGGCCCGCGGGCGCCGGGCGCTGCGGACCGCTCAGGAACTCGCCGCCGCGCAAGGGGTGCCCGATGCCGCCACGCGGCTCGATCCCGATCGCGCCGCCCAGGCGCTGGTCGAGGCCTCGCGGTCCGCCGCGCTGCTCGTCGTCGGGTCCACCGGGCACGGCAGGCTCACCAGCCTGCTCGCCGGGTCGGTCGCCGCCGCCGTCGGGACGCATGCTCGCTGTGACACCGTTGTCGTGCGCGGGGACAGCTGGGACGAGCCCGGCGCCGCCTCGCGACCCGTCGTCACCGGGATCGACGGCAGCGAGGCCGGTGCCCGCGTCCTGGCGACCGCCGTCGCCGAAGCGCGGGCGCGGCGAGCTCCGCTGATCGTCCTGCACGCCTGGGCGGACAGTCCGCCGCCGCACCGGGATCCCCGGTGCGTCGCCGAGGCCGGACGCCGGCTGCTCGGCGAACGGGTGGACGCCCACGACACCGGGGACGTCGCCGTCGAACAGATCGTCGTCCACGCCCATCCGCGCAAGGAACTGCTCGAACGCAGCGGCGCCGCCCAGCTGGTCGTCGTCGGCGACCGCGGCCGCGGCGGCTTCCCCGGGCTGCTGCTCGGCTCCACCTGGCAGGCTCTGCTGCACCATGCCGCCTGCCCCGTCCACCTGGTCCGCACCACCACCTGAAGGGAAGCGGAACGGAAGCGGCACCGGGCAGGATCACAAGATGCGAGAGGGAGGAAGAAAGATGAAGACTGCGGTACGGGCCGGGCTGGTCGCGTTGCTGGCCGGTGCAACGGTGCTGGTGACGCCGGCCGAGGCGGCGACGATCGTCCAGCGGACGGCCATCTGCAAGGCGGGCGGCTTCAGCGGCACGTTCACGCTCCGGTACGAGACCGACGGCAGCTACCACCGCATCATCAGCGGGTACACCACGTCGGGGCCGTACATCGGCGACGTCGCGGGCAAGGTCTCCCTGCGGATCTCCTACCGCGCCGGCTCGGCGACGCACACGGTGTACTCCCAGACGGCGGCGACGACCGGGAACACCACCTTCACGATGCCGTCGACCACCGCCGTGCCGACCATGTACGCGGGCACCGCGGCCGCGACCTTCGACAACGGCACGAGCTCCTGCACCGCGACGGTGCCGATCAGCTAGCCGCCTGCTCGAGGGCCGCGCGCAGGATCGCGCGGGCCGAACCGGCGAGGACCTCGGCCGCCTGGGGGCGGTCGAGGCCGCCGATGTCGGTGAGCCACACCAGGGACTCGATGCCCGTCGCCGAGCGGATGGCCACCGCCAGCGCGTGGACGTCCAGCGTGTCCGCCAGCGGGGCCAGTGCCTCCTCGATCCAGCGGATCGCCCGGCCGCGCCGCAGCACCGGTTGCGGTGCGCCGGGCTCAAGGGACAGCCGCAGCTGCGCGCGCAGCTGGGGCTCCCAGCGCAGGGTGAACTCGAGGAACGCCCGCATCACCAGGTCGAGGCGGGCGGCCGGGTCGGCGGGCGCGTCCGGGGGCAGCAGGCCCGCGTCGCCGGAGATCTCCGGGTACGCCGCCAGCAGCAGTGCGCGCTGGTTCGGGAAGTACCGGTAGGCCGTGGTGCGGGAGATCCCGGCCGCTTCGGCGGCGTCCTCGACCGTCGGGGAGACGCCGTTCGCGAGCAACTCGTGCGCTGCCGCGACCAGTGCCGCGCGCGTCCGGCCCTTCTGCCTGCTGCGGCCCGTGGACTCATACGGTACCTCCATGCCATCATGGTACTCACGTCCCACGAAGGAGGCGGCCATGACCGGTGACCCGGCCGAAACGAATCCCGAGCTGTACCGGGTGGTCTTCGAAAACGAGCGGGTGCGGGTCCTGGAGTACCAGGACACCCCCGGCGACCGGACCGCCCCGCACCGCCACCCCGACACGGTGATGGTCACGCTGAGCGCGTTCAGCCGCCGGATCTCCGCCGGCGGCCGCGAGGTCGGCGTCGAACTGCCCGCCGGTGCGGTGCGCTGGGTCGCGGCCCAGGAGCACGCGGGCGAGAACGTCGGCGCCACGCCGACGCACGCGATGTTCGTCGAGCTCAAGGAACCCCGCCCCGGCGGCGCCGTCGCGGGCACCGCCCTGGGCCCCGGCGGACCGTGACCCGGGGCGGTTCCGTGATCAGCAGCTCGAGTGCTGGATGGTCTTGAAGATGTTGACAGCGCTGAAGAGCGACGCGTCGTAAGTGAAGTGCTTCGTCCAGAAGTAGCGCGGCGGCGGGTTGCCGTCGTCCATCCGCGGGCTGTCGAACGTGCCCGCCGAGAACAGCTTCGTCCCGGCCGTGGTCTTGAAGTCGAAGCTGGAGTGCCAGACGTCGCCGGAGTGCGTCTGGAACGTCAGCGTCGTCGCGCTCCAGTCACCCGTGCCGTCCGACCGGATGACCATGGTGCCGTTGTCCTGCTCGCAGTCTCCGACGTGCAGCTGGCCCCAAGTGGCACTTTTCACCTCGAGGACCGCCGCGGTGTGCGCCGGTGCGGCGCTCGCCGCCGGCGCGCCCGCCAGCACCGCCGCGCCCGTCGCCGCGAGGGCGAAAACCGGTGCGAGACCCCGAATCATGCGTTTCATGGACTTCCTCCCGAAGAACCGGTGGCCGCGGACCCTCCCGGTCCGCGCCTGCCGAGCTTCGCAGCGCCCGTCGACAATCCATCGACAGTTCGTCGACGCAGATTCACCCGGGCGTCGGATGTATCCCACGGCGTCCGGCCCGCTCCTGTACGCCGGAGCGCGCGGGATACCCGCGTCGCGGAGGGGCGGGCATGGGCGGGGTGGACCTCGGGGTGCTGGGACCGTTCGAAGTGCGGCTGGACGGCGAGCCGCGGGACGTCGGGGGCCCGCGCCTGCGGACCCTGCTGGCCGTGCTGACCGCCGAGGCGGGCCGGGTGGTCAGCGTTCCCGCGCTGGGCCGCGCACTGTGGGGCGAGGAGGCTCCCGCACACGCGGACCGCACGGTGCGGACGTACCTCTCGCGGCTGCGCGGCACGGTCGGCGCGGAGGCGATCCGCACCCGGCCGCCGGGCTACGTTCTGCACCTCGCGCCGGAGGCCCTCGACGCCGCGCGGTTCGAACAGCTCGCCGCCGACGGACGGCGGGAGCTGGCCGCCGGGGAGCCCGCGGCCGCCCGGGAGCGGCTGGCCGCCGCGCTGGACCTGTGGCGCGGCCACACCGCCTACGAGGAGTTCGGCGACGTCGAAACCCTGGCGGCGGAAGGAAAGCGGCTCGACCGGCTGCGGCACAACGCCGTCCAGGACCGGATCGACGCCGACCTCGCGCTCGGCGAGGACACCGGGCTGATCGCCGAGCTGGAGGCGCTGACCGCCGCGTTCCCCGGCCACGAACGGCTGTGGGCGCAGCTGATGACGGCGCTCTACCGGGCCGGGCGGCAGAGCGACGCCCTGGAAGCGTTCCGCCGGGCGCGGCACGGGCTGATCACCGCGTCCGGGGTGGAGCCGTCCCCGGTGCTGGCGCAGGTGCACCGCCAGGTGCTCGCCCACCACCCGGCGCTGCTCGCCACCCGGGCGGCCGCGGTGGTGACCGACGACGCCCTCACCGCGGGCGAGCACGCCCTGCTCGAGGACGGCGACCTCCGGACCAGCCGGGAGCACTTCGAAACCGCCTACGTGCGGGCCGAACGAGCCGGGGAACCGGCCGCCCTCGCCCGCGCGGCCCTCGGCCTGGGCGGGGTGTGGGTGCACGAACACCGGACGGCCGTCGCGGCGGCGTCCCTGCTGACCCGGCTGCGGCACGCCATGGAGCAAGTGGCTCCGGGCTCAGCACTGGAACTCCGGCTGCAGGCCCGGCTCGCGGCCGAACTGGACTACGAGGCCGGCACGCACGAGCGCGTCCTCGCGGCGGCCGCGCGGACGCGGGCGGCGGGCGACCCGGTCGCGCACGCCGAGGCGCTGAGCCTGGCCCACCACTGCCTGCTCGGCCCGGACCACGCCGCGCTGCGGCAGGCACTGGCCACCGAACTCGTCGGGGTGCGCACGGGCCGGCGCACCGACCTGGTGATGGGCGTGCTGTGGGACACCGTCGACCGGTTCCTGGCCGGCGACCCGCACGCCGAGCGGCGCCTCGGCGAGCTCGACGACCTGCTGGCCGAGCGCAAGCACCTGGCGGCAGGGTTCGTGGCCGACGCGCTCAAGGTCATGCTGGCCATCCGCGCCGGCCGGTTCCGCGAGGCCGAAGCCGGGGCGCAGGCCTGCGCCGAAGTGGGCCAGGCCGCGGGCGACTTCGACGCGCTGGGCTGGTACGGCGCGCAGCTGGTGGCGATCCGGTGGTTCCAGGGCCGGCTCGGCGAGCTGGTCCCGGTGCTGGACGGCCTGATGCACTCCCCGACGCTCAGCCCGATCGACAACTCGTACTACGCGGCCCTCGCGGTGGCGGCCGCCTCGGCCGGCGACCGCCGCACGGCCGCGGGCGCGCTGGCCCGGCTGTGCGGCGAAGACCTGGGGGCGCTGCCGCGGTCGAGCACTTGGCTGACGTCGCTGTCGGGGGCCGCGGAAACGGCGTACCTGCTCGACGACCGCGCGACGGCGGCGCGGGTCCACGAGCTGCTGGCGCCGTTCGGGCAGCTGCCGGCGATGGCGAG
>NZ_JBSGJD010000133.1:0-26285 GCF_053605405.1 Amycolatopsis sp. NPDC003861 | reverse complement strand
GACGAGGCGGGCGTTGCGGCTTCGATCAGGCAGCGGCCTTGAAGCCGGGCTGGATGTTGGCGCAGCCGCGCAGCCCCGCCGTCTTGTTGAGCTCCAGGACCGGCGGCAGCGTCTTCTGCGTGTACGCCTTGAGCTCGGCGAGCTTCGCGTCGTCGACCAGGTCGCGCCGGACGTGGTAGCTGACCCAGTTGCGCGAATCGATGGTCAGGTTGCCGATCGGCGGGTTGACGAAGATCGTCGCGTATTCGCTCTCGAACCGCGGGTCCTTGTCGAAGCCCAGCGTGGTGATCCACGAACCGATGAACGTGATCAGCTCGGGCTTCTCCTGGTTGAAGACGTAGTTGCGGACGCCCGTCACGTCGGACTCGTGCAGGTAGTCGGCGACCTGCTTGTCGCCGAGGCCGGCCAGGTCGAGCACCCGGAGGCGGCTGCCCAGCGACGTCCCGCCGAGGTCGATCAGGCCGACCTGGGCCGAGTCGGGGAGCTTGAGGATGTCCGCGAGGCCGTTGATGGTCCGGGCGTCGCGCTCGGCCACGATGCAGAACGCGGTCTTGACGTTGGCGCGGTAGGACTTGCCCTGGTCGTAGAGCCCGCTCACCGAGCTGACCAGCGCCACCACCAGCAGGCAGGCGAGCGCGATCCGGCCGCGCAGCCGGACCGCGGCCAGCGCCTCGACGACCACGATCGCGGCACCGAACGCACCCAGCGTCCAGACCGGGGTGGCGAACCGCAGCTGCCCCATCCAGTCGTATTCGAGCACGATGTAGGCGACCACGGTGAGCCCGAACGGTGCCATCAGGGCGATCAGCCCGGTGCGCAGGCGCGACGGCCGGACCATCAGCACCACCAGGCACGCGACGGCGACCGCGACGACCAGCCAGCCCACGTAGGAGACGATGTCACCGGGGCGGGCGAGGTCCTCGAGCGTCGGCGGCTCCTGCCCCTTCGCGACGGCGGTGTTCGGGACCAGCCGGCCGAACTCGAACCAGCGGAAAACCAGGTACGCGCCGTACGGGACGGCGAAGCCGGCGACGGAGAGCACGACCGCGCGCACGCTGCGGCCGAGCAGCTCCCGCTTGAGGAACAGCAGGACGGCGATCGGGTAGGCCCCGGCGTAGATGATGCCGTCGGGCCGGGTCAGCGCGGCGAGCATGGAGATCAGCCCGGTGCCGACGGCGACCTGGGTGTCGAGCAGCCGGCCGCTGTGGACCGCACGCACGATCAGCACCGCGAGCGCGGCGACGGTGAGGGCGTAGAAGGAGTTCTCCAGCCCGGAGAAGCACCAGATGACGAAGGACGGGATCGCGGCGAGCGCGGCCCCGGCGACGAACGTGATCAGCGCCGGGCGGCGGCTGAGCACCTTGGCACCGAAGTAGAAGAGCACCAGGATGGCGGCGCAGCAGAGCAGCGCGAGCGCCTTCGGGAAGAGGATCTGGTCGTTGACGCCGAAGAGCGTCCCGTGGTCGAAGAGACCGACGAGCTTGCCGAGAGCGATCAGGACCATCCAGGTCGGGTTGGAGTACCCCTCGACCGGCGCGGCACCGGGCTGGAGCACGGGCCCGAAGCCGTCGGCGAGGTTGCGCGAGTAGGCGAACGTGATGGCCGAGTCGTCGATCAGCCAGTGCCCGTAGAAGGAGGCGTGCACGGCGATCAGCGCGGTCCCGCCGAGCACGGCGGCCACCGCGGCGAGCTTGCCCCGCCAGCCCCGGCGCGCGGTCGGCGTCCCGGCCGCACCCGGCCGATCCGGTTCCGCTTCGGACGGCGGTCTCGTCTCCGTCGTCTCCGCCACGCTCATCCGCTGGTTCTCCCTCGCTTCGACCCGGCCCCCGACCCGGGTGTCAGGCGAACAAGGCGTCGAGCTTCGCCCTGACCCGGTCGAGGTCTTCGCTGTATTTCAGGACGGCGCCCAGCGTGCGTGCCGCTGTCGCCGCGTCCAGCTCGTCACGGTGAAGAGTCAAAAGAGCCCGCCCCCAATCGAGGGACTCCGCCACTCCCGGTGGTTTCAGCAGATCCATTTCGCGGAGCCGATGCACCGCTTCAGCGATTTGCCGAGCCAGAGCTGCACTTACCCGCGGGATCCTACGGCGCAGGATCTCGACCTCCCGAACCAGGTCCGGGTGTTCGAGCCAGTGGTAGAGGCAACGGCGTTTCAGCGCGTCGTGGACCTCGCGCGTCCGGTTCGAGGTGAGGATCACCAGCGGGGGGTGCTCGGCGCGGACTTCGCCGTACTCGGGGATGGTCACGGCGTGCTCGTCGAGCAGCTGCAGGAGGAAGGCCTCGAACTCGTCGTCGGCGCGGTCGATCTCGTCGATGAGCAGGACGCACGGGGCGCTGATCAGGGCCTGCAGCAGCGGCCGGGCCAGCAGGAACCGCTCGGTGTAGAGCGAGCGCTCGGCGGCCTCGACGTCGAGCTGCCCGCCGCCGGCCGCCTCGAGCGCGCGCAGGTGCAGCAGCTGGCGGGGGAAGTCCCACTCGTAGAGGGCCTGGGCGGCGTCGATGCCCTCGTGGCACTGGAGGCGGACGAGCGGCCTGTCCAGCGCGGTGGCCAAGGCCAGGGCGAGTGACGTCTTGCCGGTGCCCGGTTCGCCCTCGCAGAAGAGCGGGCGGCCCATCCGCAGGGCGAGGAAGCCGGCGGTCGCCAGCCCGTCATCGGCGAGGTAACCGGTCGCGTCGAGCGCGGCGGCGAGGTCTTCGGGCGAGTCCGTCACGAGTCGATCGTAGGTCTTCCGGCGGGACCGGCGAGATCGCCGGGGCGGTCGACGTCCCGGCCGCTGCCGAGGTCACCGCACTCGACCAGGGCGAGGTCGGCGCGGGTGGCGAGCCAGTCACGGGCGCCGCGATCGCCTCGGGCGGTTCCCGCGACCTCGCCCCACCAGCGGCGGCCGAGCACAACGGGGTGGCCGGGCACGCCGTCGTAGGCCGCGCGGGCGACGGTTTCGGGGGTGACGCCGGCGGTGAGCCGGGCGATGACGTCGGTGCCGACCCACGGGAGGTCGACGAGGTGGACGAGAGCGGCGGCGGGCTCGTCGGTCGTTTCGAGCGAGGTGAGGCCGGCGCGGAGGGAGGCGCCCATGCCGGTGGCCCAGTCTTCGGCGGTCACGGCCTGGGCGGGATCGGGCAGGAGGGCGCGAACCTGGTCGGCGGCGGCCCCGACGACGACCCGCACGGGCTGACACCCGGCGGCGGTGAGGGTGCGGAGCGCGCGGAGGACGAGCGGTTCCCCGTCGAGTTCGACGAGAGCCTTGGGACCCCCGAAGCGCCGGCCGGCACCGGCGGCCAGGAGGAGGCCGGCGACCCGGAGAGAAGTGGTCATGAGGGCGAGCCTGCCCGCGGGTCAGCCACGGGCGTGGGCCGGGGCTCCGACCGCCAGATCCGCCTCGATGGCGCGGGCCGTCTCCAGCAGCGGGGGGACCAGGTCCTTCTCCACCGACTCCGCCGTCGTGCGGCTGGCGTGAGTGGACAGGTTCACCGCCGCCACGACCTGACCCCTCCGGTCCCGGATCGGGGCGGCCACCGAGCGGAGGCCTTCCTCCAGTTCCTGGTCCACCATGGCCCAGCCCTGGGTGGCCACCCTGGCCAGCTCCGTACGCAGGCGGGCCGGCGCCGTCACCGTGTGGTCCGTGAGGCGGTCCAAGCTCGCCACCAGGAAGTACGCCTCCAGGTCGGCCTCGGCGAGACCCGCCAGGAGGACGTGGCCCATCGATGTCGCGTGCGCCGGGAAGCGGGTTCCCACGTTGATGCTCACCGTCATGATCCGGGAGACCGCCACCCGGGCCACGTAGACGATGTCGGTGCCCTCCAGGACCGAGACCGAGCTCGACTCGTGGACGCGGGCCGACAGGTGCTCCAGGTGCGGCTGGGCCACCTCCGGCAGCGTCATGCTCGACAGGTACGCGTAGCCCAGCTCCAGCACCCGGGCCGTCAGCGAGAAGTACTTGCCGTCGGTGCGGACGTAGCCGAGGTCGGCCAGGGTCAGGAGGAACCTTCTCGCCGCCGCGCGGGTGAGGCCCGTCGCGCGGGCCACGTCGCTCAACGTCAGCTCGGACGCGCCCGCGTGGAAGGCCTTGATCACCGCCAGGCCGCGCTCCAGCGACTGCACGTGGTGGGCTCCACGGTGCGCCGGTTCGCCGGCCAGGCGGACGTCGGTCTGCGGCCTCGTCACGTCCATGCCCGGCACCTTATCCGGCGTCCTTCGGCACGGCGCTCGGCTCGCCGAGCTCGGCCAGGGTGCGCTGGGCGATGGCGAAGGCCGCGTTCGCCGCCGGTGCGCCCGCGTAGACCGCCGTGTGCAGCAGGACCTCGCCGATCTCCGCCGCCGACAGGCCGTTGCGGACCGCCGCCCGGACGTGCATCGCCAGCTCGTTGTGCGCGTCCAGCGCCGTCAGCGCCGCCAGGGTCACGCAGCTGCGGGTGCGGCGGTCCAGGCCGTCGCGGGCCCACACCGAGCCCCACGCGCCCTCGGTGATGTAGTCCTGGAACGGGCGGCTGAAGTCCGTGGTGCCCGCGACCGCGCGGTCGACGTGCTCGTCGCCGAGCACCTCGCGCCGCACTTTCATGCCCTGCTCATGGCGGTCCGTCACGCTCGCTCCAAGTGGTCCAGGATCAGCCGGGTGAACTCCCCCGGCCGCTCGTAGCTGCCCAGGTGCGCGGCGTCCGCCACGACCTCCAGCCGCGCGCCGGGGATGCCCTCGGCGATCGGCCGCGCGTGCTCGGCCGGCGACGTGGCCGGGTCGTCCGCGCCCGCGATGACCACCGTAGGGGCGGTGATCTTCGGCAGCAGGTCGAGCAGGTCCATCCGCTCGATCGCCCCGCAGCACGCCGCGTAGCCCTCGGCCGGGACCGCGGCGATCATCGCGCGGAGGAACTCGGCCCGGTCCGGGTGCCGCTCGCGGTACCCCGGGGTCAGCCAGCGCTGCACGCCCGCCTCGGCCACCGCCGCGGTGCCCTCGGCGCGGACCGTGCGGGCCCGGTCGGCCCACATCGACGGCGGCCCGAGCTTCGCCGACGTGCAGCACAGCACCAGGCTCGCGATCCGATCCGGCGCGTGGATGCCGAGCCACATCCCGGTCATGCCGCCGAGCGACAGGCCCACGTGGTGCACCCGCTCGGCGCCGAGGTCGTCGAGCAGGGCCAGGACGTCGGCGCCCAGGTCTTCGAGCTCGTAGGGCCCCGGCGGGACCGGCGACCCGCCGTGCCCGCGCGTGTCGTAGCGGACCACCCGGAACCCGCGTTCCACCAGCGGCGCGACCTGGGGTTCCCACATCCGCAGGTCGCTGCCGAGCGACCCGCCGAACACGACCACCGGCGCGTTCTCGGGCCCTTCCACGACCCGGTGCAGCTTCACGGCGCTCACGGCGTCACACCCGGAAGAAGACGGTCTCGCCGTCTCCCTGCAGCCGCACGTCGAAGCGGTAGCCGTCGCCGGTCTTCGCCGCGATCAGCGTGCCGCGCCGCTCCTCGGGGACTGTCGCCAGGACCGGGTCGCCCGTATTGTCCTGGTCCTCGAAGTAGATCCGCGTGACGACCCGGTTGAGCAGGCCGCGCGCGAACACCGAGACGTCGATGTGCCGCGCCTGCGTGACGCCGCCCTCGCCCGGCACCACGCCGGGGAGCACGGTGAAGATCCCGTACGTCCCGTCGGTCTCCGTCGGGCAGCGGCCGAAGCCCCGGAACTCGCCGTTCGCCGCGCCGCGCGGGTCGTCCGGGTGGCAGAAGCCGCCCTCGGGGTCGGCCTGCCAGGTCTCGATCATGGCGTCCGGGACCGGGTCGCCGTTGCCGTCGCGAACGGTCCCGCGGATCCAGAACGCGCCGGGCGTGCCCTCGGGCACGACGTGCGGGCCGTCGGGCCAGGGCAGCCCGATCGACAGGTACGGGCCGACGGTCTGCGAAGGGGTGGGCAGCAGCCTGGTCATTCGTCCTCGTCCTCTTCCTCTTCGAACACCGACGCGTCGCGCCCGCGCAGCACGATGTCGAACTGGAACCCGAGCGCCCACTCGGCCTGCGTGATGTCGTGGTCGTAGCGCGAGACCATCCGCTGCCGGGCCTTTTCGTCCGGGATCGAGTTGAAGATCGGGTCCTGGGAGAACAGCGGGTCGTCCGGGAAGTACATCTGGGTGACCAGCCGCTGGGTGAACGCCGAGCCGAACACCGAGAAGTGGATGTGCGCCGGGCGCCAGGCGTTGTCGTGGTTCTTCCACGGGTACGCGCCGGGCTTGATGGTGGTGAAGGTGTAGCGGCCGTCGCTGTCGGTCAGGGTGCGGCCGACGCCGTCGAAGTTCGGGTCGAGCGGGGACGGCCAGCGGTCGCCGGTGTGCCGGTAGCGGCCGCCCGCGTTCGCCTGCCAGATCTCGACCAGGGAGTCGCGCACCGGACGGCCGTCGCCGTCGAGGAGCCGCCCGGTGACGATGATGCGCTGGCCCTGCGGCTCGCCGGCGTGCTGCCGGGTGAGGTCGTTGTCGAGCTCGCCGAGGCGGCCGGGGCCGAGCAGCGGGCCGGTGACCTCGGTCAGCATCTGCGGCAGCAGGACGAGCTCCTGCTTCGGGTGCCGCAGCGCCGTGGAACGGTAGCCGCTGGAGTCGAGGGGCGGGTGGGTGCCTTCGGGGTCTTCCCCGTAGCGCGGCAGCCTGAATTCGGTCGGAGTGGCCACGTTTCTCTCCCTTATCGGCCTTCGAGGACGACAGCCAGCCCCTGGCCGACGCCGATGCAGATGGCGGCCAGGCCCCAGCCCCCGCCGCGGCGGTGCAGGTCGTGCGCCAGGGTGCCGAGGATCCGGCCGCCGGACGCGCCGAGCGGGTGCCCGATGGCGATCGCGCCGCCGTGGGTGTTCACGATCTCCGGGTCCAGGTCCTTCCAGTCGCGCAGGCAGGCCAGCGACTGCGCGGCGAAGGCCTCGTTGAGCTCGACCGCGGCCAGGTCGTCCCAGCCGATGCCGGCGCGTTCGAGGGCGATCTCGGCCGCGCGCACCGGGCCGATGCCGAAGACGTCCGGGTCGACCCCCGCCGCGCCCCGGCCGGCGATCCGGGCCAGCGGGGCCTTGTTCAGGTTCCTCGCGGCCGCTTCGTCGCCGAGGAGGAGGGCCGAGGCGCCGTCGTTCAGCGGGGAGGCGTTGCCCGCGGTGACCGTGCCGGTTTCCTTGCGGAACACGGGCTTCAGCTTGGCGAGCTTCTCGGGGCTGGAGTCCGGGCGGATGCCTTCGTCGCGGGCCAGGTCGACGCCCTCGACCGGGACGACCAGGTCGTCGTAGAAGCCCTCGTCCCACGCCTGGGCGGCGTTGACGTGGCTGCGGGCGGCGAAGGCGTCCTGCTCGTCGCGGCCGATGCCGTACCGCTCGGCGAGCTGCTCGGTGGACTCGCCGAGGGAGATCGTCCACTGCGACGGCATCGCCGGGTTGACCATGCGCCAGCCGAGCGCGGTGTTGTAGAGGGTCTGGTTGCTCGCGGGGAAGGCCTTGTCCGGCTTCGGCATGACCAGCGGGGAGCGGGTCATGGACTCGACGCCGCCCGCGACGACGAGGGAGGCGTCGCCGGTCTGGATCGCGCGGCTGGCCTGGATGGCCGCGTCGAGGCCGGACCCGCAGAGGCGGTTGACCGTGCTGCCGGGGACGGTGGTGGGCCAGCCGGCGAGGAGGGCGGCCATGCGGGCGACGTTGCGGTTGTCCTCGCCCGCGCCGTTCGCGTCGCCGAGGGTGACTTCGTCCACTGTGGACGGATCGAGGTCGTTGCGCTGCTGGAGCGCCTTGAGCACGCCGGCCGCGAGGTCGTCGGGGCGGACGCCGGCCAGCGCGCCGCCGTAGCGGCCGAACGGGGTGCGGATCGCGTCGAGGATGTAGACGTCGGTCATGCGCTCGCCTTCCGGGTGGGTGACGCGAGGGTGATCGCGTGGGGAGAGCCTGCCACGGGCGAGGCGCTTCGCCGCGATGGCGGGCCCGGGTGGCGGTGGCGCGACGTGGGGCCGTTGCCGGGAGGCGCGTCGGTCATGCGCTTGCCTTCTCCAGGTCTCGCAGGACGGTCAGCTCCTGCTCCGTGGGGGCCGGGGTGGTCTCGAGGTCGTCGGACACCTTCAGTTTCCACCCCGTGGCCGCGATGGCGCTGTCGAGATCCACCCCCGGGTGGAGGTGCGTCAACGTCAGCTCCGCCATCTCCGGGTCCGGGCGCAGCAGCCCCAGATCGGTGACCACCAGGGTGGGACCGCGGCCGGGCAGGCCCAGCCGCTCCCGGTCGCCCTTGCCGGTGCCGTGGCCGAACGACGTCACGAAGTCGACCTTCTCCACGAACGCGCGCGGGTTCTGGCGGAGGACGATGAACACCTCGCCGCACGAGGCGGCGATCTCCGGGGCGCCGCCCGCTCCCGGCAACCTGACCTTCGGGTCGTGGTAGTCCGAGCCGATCACCGTCGTGTTGATGTTGCCGAACTTGTCCAGCTGGGCCGCGCCGAGGAAACCGACGTCGATGCGGCCGGGCTGGAGCCAGTAGTTGAACACCTCCGGCACGCTGATCACCGCGTCCGCCGTGTCGGCCAGCTCGCCGTCGCCGATCGACAGGGGCAGGCGGGACGGCTTGGCGCCGAGGCAGCCCGACTCGTAGATCAAGGTCAGGTTCGGCGCGTGCGCGCGGCGGGCGAGGTTCGCCGCCTTGCTCGGGAGGCCGATGCCGACGAAGCAGGACATGCCGTCGCCGAGGGCCCGGGCCGCCGCGACGCTCATCATCTCGTCGGCGGTGTAATCCGCGCTCATGCCTTCACCCCGGTCAGCTCGTTCAGCCACTTCGTGAACTCTTCGCGGTCGCGCCCGACCTTGTCCCACGCCTGGTACGCCGCGTTGTCCCGCTCGTAGTACCCCGCCGCGTACGACGGCTTCGCGCCGCCGGGGACCTCGGCCACCGCCGTGACCACCCACGCCGGCAGCACCACCGCGCCCGGGCGGTCGTCCAGCTCGTCGACGACTTCCTCGACCGTCACCAGCGACCGCTTCGCCGCCAGCACTGCTTCCTTCTGGACCCCCGTGATGCCCCACATCTGGACGTTGCCGGCGCGATCCGCGCGCTGGGCGTGCACGATCGAGACGTCCGGGTTCAACGCCGGCACCGCCGTCAGCTTCTCGCCGGTGAACGGGCAGGTGATCGGCTTGATCGTGGCCGTCTGGGCCGGCAGGTCCGTGCCCGTGTAGCCGCGCAGCACCGCGAACGGCAGGCCGGACGCGCCGGCGACGTACCGGTTCGCCATGCCCGCGTGGCTGTGTTCCTCGATCTCCAGCGGCACCGGCCAGTCGTGCTGGACGGCGTCGCGGAAGCGGTGCAGCGAGCCGACACCCGGGTTGCCGCCCCACGAAAAGATCAGCTTGCGCGCGCAGCCGGCGCCGATCAGCTGGTCGTAGACGATGTCCGGGGTCATCCGCACCAGCGTGAGGTCACGCCGGCGCTGCCGGATGATCTCCTGCCCGGCCGCGACCGGGATGAGGTGCGTGAACCCTTCGAGCGCGACGGTGTCGCCGTCGTGCACCAGCCGGGCCACGGCCTCCTCCAGCGACAGCAGCTCCGCCATCACACACCCTCCGCATTGTTCGCATCACGCACACTCGTTCTGCCAGCGAACATAGCACGGCGGCCGGGGGCCCGACCAGATGTCTTCCACCCAATGGATGACGCCCGCACGTCGAAGGGGACTTTCCCCGCCCGGACAGGCAGGAAAAGTCCCCTTCCGGAAGAACGGTCAGCCGATCCGGACCAGCCGCGAGCCGTGGGGCGGCACGGCGGACGCCGTCCACGAGCCCCGGAACCGCCCGAGATCCCGGCGCGCGACGAGGTCACGCACCGGCCGCGCCCCGGCGAAGTCCACCGTGATGTCCGCGGGCGAGGAACCCAGGTTGTAGACGGCCGCGTACCACCGGCCGTCCGGCGCGCGCTTCTTCCACACCTGGAGGTCCCCGCCGCTGACCCGCGTCGGGTACGAACCGGCGTGGTCGACCGCGATGACCTCGGGATTCGTCAGGATCGACACGGCGGAGGCATCGAGGAAATAGATGTCCCCTCCCACATACAGCGGCGACGAAGCCATGGACCAGAACGTCATCACGCTCTGCCGCTCGACGTCGGAGAGCCCGTCCTGGATGCCGGACCCCGTGTTGTTGCTGATCGGCATCGAGTCCAGGTCCGGCCGGTAGTTCGGCCCGAAGACGCCGAGCCACGAAGGCAGGTCCGCCCACCGCGCCTTCACCGAGCTGTCCCAGGTGGACACCGTCTCGCAGTAGCACTCGATGTCCGTGTCGACGCGCACGCCGTTCGCGTACGGCGCCAGGGAAGCACCGATGGACCGCGGCACCGGCCACGCGCTCGCCGTCAGCCACATCGGCCGCCGGGAGTGGTCGATGGCCGTCGACCAGGCCCGGATGTCGGCGACGTTGTCCGCGGTCGTCCCGTCGACCTTGACGAAGTCGACACCCCAGGACGCGAACCGGGCCACGATCGAGTCGTAGTACTTCTGCGCGCACGGGTTGGTGAAGTCGACTTTCCAGTTCCCGCCCCAGCCGTTCGACGGCGTCAACGGCTTGAAAGCGATGTCCTGCGCGTGGCACGACGTCCCGAGAATGGGCGCGTTCTTGTCGTAGACCTCCTTCTCGAGCCCGGTCACGGCGTACAGGCCCAGCTTCAGCCCGAGCGAGTGCACGTGGGAAGCCAGGGCCGGGATCCCGGACGGGAACCGGGTCGGATCGGGGTCGGGGATGCCGTTGACGTCGGTGTGGAAGACCCAGGACTGCGAAGCGTTCCAGCCCGAATCGATGTTGACGTAGGTGTAACCGGCGGACTTGAGCTTGGTGGCGAGAGCTTGAGCCGCGTCACGGATGTGCGACTCGTTCAGCCACGAAGTGCCGTAACCCGCGCGGGTCGACGACTCCAGGCTCCAACTGCTCCAACCCATGAACGGCTTGACGAACGGCGTCCGTGCGTCGGCCGGAGGGACAACAACCAGCGATAAAAACCCGAGCACAGCGAGGAAAACGGAAAGGAGGCGCTTCACTGAACACTCCTCGATAGGGGACCTATTCCTTGAGCCCGCTGGCCGCGATCCCGCGGACGATGAACCGCTGGGCGACCAGGAACATCGCGACCAGCGGCGCGATGGTGACCAGAGCACCGGCGAACAGCGCCGGCAGGTTGACCGACTGCGCGGTCAGGAACGTCGAAAGCGCGATCTGCGCGGTCCACGACGACGGGTCCTGCCCGATGACCAGCGGCCACAGGAACGCGTTCCAGCTTTCGATGAACATCAGCGCCCCGAGCGAGGCGATCATGCTCCCGGAGTTCGGCAGCACCAGGCGCCGGTAGACGCCGAGGTAACCGAGCCCGTCGAGCCGCCCGGCCTCCTCGATCTCGGCCGGGAACCGCAGGTAGAAGTTGCGGAACAGGATCACCGTGAACGCGCTGAACAGGTTCGGCGCGATGATGCCCCACTCGGTGTTGACCCCGCCCATCGAGCCGACGACGACGAACGTCGGCACGAACGTCACCGACTGCGGGATCATCAGCGTGACCAGCACGTAGGTGAACACGAAGCGCCGCCCGGGAACGTTGATCCGGGCCAGCGCGTACCCCGCCATCGAGCCGAAGAGCGTGCCGACCGGGGCCGTCACGACCGCGACCAGGAACGAGTTCCCCAGCGCGTGCGCCATGGGCACCGAGGCGTCGGCGAACAGGTCGCCGAAGTTGACCCACGACAGCGGGTCCGGCAGCCACGCCCAGTCGGGCGAGCTGACCTGCTGCCGCGTCATCAGCGCGTTGCGCAGCATGATGTAGAACGGCAGCAGGAAGACCAGCGACAGCACGGACGCCAGGACGTACTTGGGCGCCTTCCGGGACACCGGCAGAACGGCCATCAGTCCTTCTTCCCGAAGCCGACGAACCGGCCCTGCAGCAGCGTGATCACGACGATGATCACCGTCAGCAGGAAGGCCCCGGCCGAGCCGACGCCGTAGTTCTGGTCGCCGAGCGCGGAGTCGTACAGGTAGACCAGCGGCGGTTTCACCGGCGCGGTCGCCGTGCCGGACAGCCCGGTGCCGAACAGGTTGTAGAACTCGTCGAACGCCTGGAACGCGGCGATGAGGATCAGCAGCAGCACGGCCACGGACGTGTTCCGCAGCTGCGGCAGCGTGAGGTGGCGGAAGGCCTGCCACTTCGTCGTGCCGTCCAGCTCGCCGGCTTCGTACAGCGACGGCGGGATCGCCTGCAGTCCGGCCAGGAACAGGATCATGTACAGCCCGACCTGCAGCCACAGCCGCAGCGTCACGACCGCGACCCAGTACACCGGCGGGCTCGTCGTCGACAGCCACGGCACCGGGTCGGCGCCGAACAGCCCGCCGACGACGTTCGCGACCCCGGACGGCAGCCCGTTGAACAGCGCCATCTTCCACACCAGCGCGGCCACGACGTAGGACACCGCGGCCGGGATCAGGAACACGGTCCGGAAGAAGGCCCTGCCGCGCTTGATGCTGTTGATCAGCACCGCGAGCCCCAGCGACGCGACGAAGGTGATCGGCACGATGAAGACCGTGAAGAGCGCGATCGTCGTCAACGAGGTCAGGAAGGCGTCGTCGCCCAGCAGGAACGCGTAGTTGCCGAAGCCAATCCAGTGCCCGAGCGTGATGGTGCCGCGAGCGTCGTTGAAGCTGAGCAGGAAGCTCCACGCGATGGCGACGTACTTGAACAGCCCCAGCCCGAGCACGACCGGCCCGGTAAGCACCGCGAACGCGCCGATCGCCCGCCAGTCGCGACGCCGGCGGCGCGGCTTCGCCGGCGCCGAGACGGCCGGCGCCTCCATCAGGGCCGTCATGCCAGCTGCTTGTCGACTTCGGCCTGCGCCTTCTTCGCCGCGTCGCCGAGTTCGGCGGCCGGGTCGGCCTGCCCGTTCGCGATCTTCGTCGCGGCCTGCAGGAACAGCGTCGCCGACGCCTTGTTCCACAGCCCCGAGTAGGACTTGCCGAACTGCTGCGAGATCGTCACGGCGTCCTTCGCGGGCCCGCTCGAGAACTCGGTCGTCCGCGCCGCGACCTCCTTGCGGGCCGGGATGTGGAAGCCGTACTGGACGCACCAGTCCTTCTGCAGGTCGGCGTTCTTGATCCACAGCCAGTCGATGTACTTCTTGACGGCGTCGAGGTTCGCCGACTTCGCGTTCGCCAGCTGGTACCAGCCGCCGACGCGGGCGACCGGCTTGCCCGCGTCGCCGAACTTCGGCCACGCGACGACGCCGAAGTCGTCGCCCAGGGCCTTCTTGATGTCCGGCAGCGACCACAGGCCACCCCACTGCATGGCCGTGGCGCCTCCGGTGAACGCGCCCGGGTCGGACCAGTCGGTCGGGTAGCCCTGGAGCAGGCCGCCGGTGTCGTGCAGCTGCTTGAGCCCGCCGATCGCGGCGATCGCTTCGGGCGAGGCGAACGCGACCTTCTTGCCGCTCGCGTCGAAGAAGTCCCCGCCGGACGACCAGAGCAGGAGCGTCGCCGCCTCGCCGACGCCGTCGGTGCCGACGTAGAGGCCCTTCTGCTTGCCGTTGTCGAGCTTCCGCGTCGCTTCCAGGAGCTCGGCGAACGTCTGCGGCGGCTGGACGCCCGCGGCCTGCAGCGCGCTCTTGCGGTAGTACAGCATCATGACGTCGTCGATCATCTTGACGCCGTAGACCTTGCCGTCGACGGTCACGGTGTCCAGCGCGGCCGGGCTGAAGTCGGCTTCGACCGGGCCGACCACGTCGTCAAGCGGCGCGAGCAGGCCGTTCTTGACGTTCTGGTACCGGAAGTCACCCAGCTCGAACAGGTCCGGGGCCTGCGCGGTGAGCATCGCCGAGTTCAGCTTGGTCTCGTAGTCGCCGGCGATCCAGCTGACGTTGATCGCGATGTCCGGGTTGGCCTTGGTGAACTCCTGCGCGTACCGCTGGACCGCCTGCTGCGTCCCGGATTCGCCGTACGCGTGGTACCACTGCTGCAACGTGACCTTCGCGCCCGAAGAGGAGGCGTTCTTGTTCAACGGGTCCGAGGTGCAACCCGCGAGGGCCGCTCCCCCGGCGAAGAGGACCGAACCGACCAGGAAGCTACGACGATTCATGGGGCTCACGGTGTCTCCTTAGACGCTTTCTGACGCGAAAAGGCTCTGGACGGCGACCGCGGCGGCACCGCGGGCCCACTCCTCGAACGGCAGCGGCCGGATGACCAGGCCGCACCGGGCCGCGCTGCCGAACGCCTGGACCGCGAAGGTCCGGCGGATCTGGTCTTCGAACAGGTCGTAGGTGGCGACGCCCTCACCCGAGACGACCACTCGTTCCGGGCCGAACAGGTTGACCAGCGCGGCCAGCCCGAGGCCGATCGCGTGCCCCGCCCCGGCGAAGACCTCCCGGAGCGGCTCGTCGCCGCCGCGGGCCCGCGTCACGGCGTCGGCCATCGACAGGCCGGGCTCGCCGGTGACCTGCCGGGCACGCGTCAGGATCGCTTCGGTGGACGCGATCGCCTCGACGCAGCCCTGTCCGCCGCAGTGGCACGACGGTCCGCCGTCGGCGACCGGGACGTGCCCGATCTCGCCGGCGACACCGTGCGCACCCCGGACCAGGTCGCCGTGGACGACCAGCGCGCTGCCGATGCCGGTGCCCACGGTGACCAGCGCGAACGACGACGCGCCGACCCCTTCGCCGAACCACTGCTCGGCGACGGCGAGGGCCTTGACGTCGTTTTCGAGGGTCACGGTCAGTCCGGTGGCCTCCTCGAGGAGTTCGGCCAGCGGCACGTCCCGCCAGCCGAGGAACGGGGAGTACCGGACGACGCCGGACGCGCGGTCGACGTCGCCCGACACCGCGATCCCGAGGCAGTAGGCGCGCTCGCGGAGGGTGCCGGTCAGCAGCTCGCCGACGAGATCGGCCAGCGCGCGGACGACGTGCCCGACGTCGTGGCCGGTCAGCGCGTGGTGGGCGCTGGCCCGGACGTCGGCGCGCAGGTCGGTGACCACGCCGATCAGGTCGTCGCCGGTGATCTTGACGCCGACGAAGTACTCGCGGTCCGGCCGGATGGCCAGGGGGTTCGCCGGGCGGCCGGCCCCGGGGGCGGTGCGGCCTTCGGAGGCGAGTTCTTCGAGGTAGCCGGCCTCGATGAAGGGCCGGGCGGCCTTGGTGACCGCGGCGGAGGAGAGCCCGGTGCGGCGGGCGACGTCGACGCGGGAAACCGGCCCCTCGGTCAGGACCGTGGTGAACACGGTCGCGGCCGCGGGACTGGTGATCGGCGCCCTTGCCGGTGCACTGCGAGGCATGGCCGGAAGGGTAGAGAGATTTAATTAACTTCGTCAAGAATTTATTTTCGCGCTGGTCAGCTCTACGCTGTCGGGCATGTCGCTCGTCGAACACGACCCCGCGCACCGGCTGTGGCTGCTGCGCACCCCCGAAAGCTCGTACGCCTTCCGGCTGGACGCCGACGACCGCCCGCGGCACGTCCACTGGGGCCCGCCGCTGACCCTGGCCCAGGCCACGCAGGTCGCCGCGCGCCGCAATCCGGCCGACAGCAGCTTCGACGAGCCCGGCGACGAGCGGCAGGAACTCCCGGCCGAGGGCGGCGCCTTCTTCGGCGTCGCGGCGCTGGCCGTGCGCTACGCCGACGGAACTTCGGCGCTCGAGTGGCGCTACGACGGCTTCGCGCTCGAAGACGACGCGCTCGTCGTCCGGCTCGCCGACCGGCACTACCCCCTGGAGCTGTCCCTGCACTACCGCGTCCGCGGGGACGTCGTCGAGCGCTGGACGTCGCTGCGGCACACCGGTTCCGAAGAGCCGATCGCGTTGCTGCGCACCGATTCCGCGTCGTGGACGCTCCCCCGGCGCGAGGGCGCGCGGCTGAGCCGGACGTCCGGGGCGTGGAGCGCCGAGTACGGCGTGCTGCGCGAACCGCTGCCGGTCGGCGAAACCACGCTCACCAGCCGCCGCGGCGCCTCCAGCCACCAGGTCAACCCGTGGGTGATGCTCGACGCGGGCGACGCGACGGAGACCACCGGCGAAGTGTGGTCTTCCGCGCTGGCGTGGAGCGGGAGCTGGCGGATCACGGTCGAGCGCACGCACACCGGCCGCGTCACCTGGACCGGCGGGTTCGGCCACGAGCACGTCGCCTGGCGGCTGCAGCCGGGCGAAACGTGGGAGACGCCGGTGTTCGCCGGGCTCTACGCGGCCGACGGCTTCGGCGGGACGAGCCGGCGGTGGCACGCGTACGTCCGCGAGTTCGTCCAGCCGCACCCGGGCGAGCTGCGGCCGATCGTCTACAACTCCTGGGAGGCGACCGGCTGGGACGTCGACGAGCGGACCGAGACCGAGCTCGCCGCGGCGGCCGCGAAACTGGGCGCGGAGCTGTTCGTCATGGACGACGGCTGGTTCGGGGCCCGCAGCGGCGACACCGCCGGCCTCGGCGACTGGACCGCCAACGAACAGCGCTTCCCCGCCGGGTTGCAGCCCCTCGTCGATGCCGTCCACGCGCACGGGATGCAGTTCGGGTTGTGGGTCGAGCCGGAGATGGTCAACCCGGACAGCGACCTCTACCGCGCGCACCCGGACTGGGTGCTGCACATGGCGCACCGCTCCCGGACGACGTTGCGCAACCAGCTCGTGCTGAACTTCGCGCGCCCGGACGTCGCGGACTGGGCCCACAAGTGGCTCGACGGCCTGGTCGGCGCACACGGCATCGACTACCTCAAGTGGGACATGAATCGCGCGTTCACCGAGGCCGGCTGGCCCGAAGCCGGTCCGGACGCCGCACGCCTCTGGGTCGACCACATCCGGGCGGTGTACGCGATTCTGGACCGGCTGCGCACCGACCACCCGCACCTGCGGATCCAGGGCTGCGCGGGCGGCGGCGGGCGCACCGATCTGGGGATCCTCGCGCGCACCGACGAGATCTGGGCGTCGGACAACACCGACGCGGCCGACCGGATCACCATCCAGCACGGCTACGGCCAGATCTACCCCGCGGGCACGATGTCGGCCTGGGTGACCGACAGCCCGAACCCGGCCACGCACCGGGAAGCGCCGCTGAGGTTCCGGTTCCACGTGGCGATGGCGGGCGTGCTCGGCCTGGGCGGCGACCTGCCGCGCTGGACGCCGGGCGAACTCGCCGAAGCGGCGTCGCTCGTGGCGCTGTACAAGGAGATCCGGCCGGTGGTGCAGCACGGGACGCAGTACCGGCTGGCCGACCCGGCGGTCTCGGCGCTGACGGCGGTGCAGTACGTGCTCGGCGATTCCGCGGTCGTGTTCTTCTGGCGGCGGCCCACGGAGTTCGCGCGGCCGGTCACGCCGCCGCGGCTCGCGGGGCTGGACCCGGCCGGGTCGTACCGCGACCAGGACGGCGTCGTGCACCACGGCGCGGTGTTGCTGAGCCACGGGCTGGACGTCTCGTTGCCGGGGAGCGGGTACGCGAGCGCGGTGGTGCGGCTGACGCGCGTGGGCTGAATTGTCGGTGACATCCGGGGCTTCGCCCCGGGGCGGGGGCTCCGCCACCCGAGCCCCCGAAAAATGTCGGTGGGGTGCCCTACGCTGTCGTCGTGGCCAAGATCGCGGTGACCCGATGGATTCCCGACGACGCGGTGAAGCTCCTCGCCGAGGCAGGCGATGTGGAGGTCTCCCCCGCCGATCGTCCGCTGGCGCCTGCGGAACTGCACGAGTTCGTGCGCGGTGCGTCGGCGGTCGTCGGCATGCTGCACGACCGGCTCGACGGCGCGCTGGCCGACGCCGCCGGGCCGGGGCTGAAGGTGGTCGCGAACGTCGCGGTCGGGTACGACAACGTGGACGTCCCGGCGCTGGCGTCGCGCGGGATCGTCGTCACCAACACGCCCGGCGTGCTCACCGACGCCACCGCCGACCTCGCCTTCGGGCTGCTGCTGGCCGTCACACGGCGGCTCGGCGAGGGCGAACGGCTGCTGCGGTCGCGCACGCCGTGGTCGTTCCACCTCGGCTTCCTCCTCGGCTCCGGGCTGCAGGGCAAGACGCTGGGCGTCGTCGGGTACGGGCAGATCGGGCAGGCGATGGCGCGCCGGGCAGCGGCCTTCGGGATGTCGATTGTCTATTCTGGACGGTCTAAAAAGGACACAGACGCCGAGTACGTGTCCTTCGAGGAGCTGCTGGCGCGTTCGGACGTCGTCTCGCTGCACTGCCCGCTGACGCCCGAGACGCGGCACCTGATCGACGCCGGGGCGCTGCGGGCCATGAAACCCGGGGCGTACCTGGTGAACACGACCCGCGGCCCGGTCGTCGACGAGGCCGCCCTGGCCGACGCGCTGGAAGCCGGGGAGATCGCCGGCGCCGCGCTCGACGTGTTCGAAAAGGAACCCGAGGTCGAACCGCGGCTGCTCGGCCGGGACGACGTCGTGCTCAGCCCGCACCTGGGGTCGGCGACGGTCGAGACTCGCACCGCGATGGCCGTGCTGGCCGCGCGCAACGTCGCGGCGGTCCTCGCCGGGCGTCCCCCGCTGACGGAGGTGAAGCCGTGACCCGGGTCGTCATCGCGCCCGACAAGTTCAAGGGCAGCCTGACCGCGGTCGAGGCCGCGGAGGCGATCGCGCTCGGCGTGCGCGATGCCTTGCCGGACGCGGAAATCGTGACGTGCCCGGTCGCCGACGGCGGCGAGGGCACCCTCGACGTACTGGAGGCCGCGGGCGCGCGGATCGTGCGGATGACGGTGCGCGGGCCGCTGGACGAGCAGGTCCAGGCGCGGTACGCGGTATTGGACGGCACGGCGTACGTCGAATCCGCGCGCGCGTGCGGGATCGAATTCGTCGAACCCTCCCCGGCGACAGCGCTGGCCGCGCACACCTGGGGTGTCGGCGAGCTCCTGGCGGACGCGCTGGTGCACGGCGCGAAGCGGCTGGTGCTCACGGTGGGAGGCACGGCCAGCACCGACGGCGGCGCCGGGATGCTCGGTGCCCTGGGCGCGGGCGTGCTCGACGCGTTCGGCGCACCGGTCGGCCTGGGCGGCGGGACGTTGACGCGGGTGGCGTCGACGGAGCTGACACCGGTGCGCGACCGGCTGGACGGCGTGCGCGTGGCGGTCGCCACGGACGTGACGAACCCGTTGCTGGGCCCGGAAGGCGCGGCGGCGGTGTTCGGGCCGCAGAAGGGAGCGGGCCCCGAGGAGGTGGCGCTGCTCGACGAGGGATTGGGGCGGTGGGCGCACGCACTGCAGGTGGGCGGCGCGCCGGACGTCACACGGGTGCCGGGTTCGGGCGCCGGCGGCGGGGTGGCGGCGGCCGCGATCGCGCTCGGGGCAAGCGTGGAGTCCGGATTCGACCTCATCGCGGGACTGACCGGAGTCGACGAGGCGCTGACCGGGGCGGACCTGGTGATCACGGGCGAGGGATCGCTGGACGAGCAGAGCCTCAACGGAAAGGCCCCGGCGGGCATCGCCGACCGAGCGCGGCCGCGCGGGGTGCCGTTGATGGCACTGGCCGGGCGGATCCAGCTCGACGCGGCGGGCTTGGCACGGCTGGGGGTGGTGGGGAGCAGCGCGCTGATCGATCACGCGCCTTCGCTGGACCACGCGCGGAAGCACGCGGCGGAGTTGCTGCGGGAGCGGGCGGCGGAGCTGGTTCGCGCTTGGAGGGAGGGGTAGACGGGGGCTTTGGCTGGTTCGACGCGAGGGCAGCCGGGGAGCGGTGCGCGAGGGCGCACTCGCCGGGCCGGGTTCTGCGAGACCGGCGATCGGCGGGACCGGCAGCCGGCGGCACCGGCGGTCGGCGGAGTCGGCAACCGGGGAAGCGGTGCGCAAAGCGCACCCGCCGGGCAAGCCCCGCGCGACGAGCGGCCGACGGCGGAGTCGGCGGCCATCGGCGACGGCGACCAGCAGCACCGGCGGCCAACAGCGGCGGCAGCCGGGAGGTGGTGCACAAAGCCCCGCCGGGCAGGCCTCGCGCCACCGGCAACCGGCGCCACCGGCGACCGGCGGGACCAGCGGCCAGCGGTACCGGATGTCGGCCGAGTCGGTAGCCGGCGACAAAGGCGGCCAGCGGCGGAGTCGGCGGCCAGCACCACCGGCGGTCGGCGGCGCGCGGCGCTGCGCGGCGCCCGCCTGCGAACGGACCTTCCGCATCCCGAGGAGCGAAAGGCCCGTCCGCCGCGGTCAGCTCGTGTGCTGGGGAAGCACGGCGAAGGCCACGCCGCCCGCTTCGTCCTCCTGGACGTCCAGGACCTTGTCGTCCAGGAGCGCGGCCGCCTGGGGCTCGAGGAACACCTTCGGCCCCTCGGCCTCTCCCAGGACGCTGTCGCCCTCCGCGGGCTCGGGCGCCACCGACAGGGCCAGCTGGGCGCTCTCTCCGTCGGCGTTCTGGACCGCCAGGCGCAGTCCGGCTTCCCCCTCGCCCTGGCTGGTCAGTGCGGTGATCGCCTCGGCGGCGGCTTCGGTCACGGTCAGCATTTTCGGCCTTCCCTTCGTCGCGGTCCGATGTTTTCCCCACGCTAGGGGCGTCCGGACGGACGTGCAGTCTGAGCGGATCAGCCCTGCCTTGCCGCGCGGATGGCGTCCGCCACCGACTCGCCCGCGTAGTCCGTCGTCTCGCGGCGGCCCTGGTTGGAATGACGGCGGGGCAGCGTGTCCTCCGGGACCACCGGCTCGAAGTCCGCCGGTGCGTCTTCGATCGTCTCGTCGAGCTCGGCCGCCGGCGTGGCCGCGAGCGGGCGGTCCGGGACCGGCTCCGGCTCGGCGTCCGGGATCTCTTCGGCCAGGCGCTGGTCCATCGGCTCGCCTTCGCGGATCTCCCGGGGCGTGGTGCCGTACCGGTCGGCGGCGCTCCAGTGCTCGGGCGGCTCGATGCCTTCCTCGAGCGAATCCACGCGCAGCTCGTCCTCGTCCAGCGCCTCGCTGGGACTCAAGCTCTGCGGTTCGGCCGAGTCACGGTCACTCACTGGCCCTCCTGGCGCGTCGGAAGCATCGTCGCCGGTGACCTACCCCGGCCGGCCGGGCGGCGAAACCTGCCGGTGTCGCAGGGATCACAGGGTTTAACACATTCACAAGTTTGTGAATGTCAGCTAGGTTGGGATCATGGCCACCACCAGGTGCGCACCGGAGCGCCGGCTGCTCGCCACCGATCCGGACCGCCACCACGAGCTCGGCACGCACGCGGCGTGGTACGTCGTGGCCGGTGTAGTGACAACCGGCGTCCAGGCCGTCCTGTTCCTCCTGCTGCGCGACGAGCTCGGCTCCCAGGTGGCGAACCTGGTCGCGATCGCGCTCACCACTGTCGGCAACACCGAGTTCCACCGCCGCGTCACCTTCGCCGGGCGACGCAGCAACGCCGGCAAGCGACACCTGCAGGACCTGCTCACCTTCGCCTTCTACGCCCTGTACGGCTCGGCCGTGCTGGCCCTGCTCGACGCCTTCGTCGACCGGCCGACGTCGTGGGAGGAGACCGGCACCCTGCTGCTCGCCAGCCTCGTCGGCGGGTTCGTGCGGTTCGCCGTGCTGCGCTGGTGGGTGTTCGCGCACCGCACCGACCCGGCCGCGCCCGCCCACACCGGCTAGCGTCTGCGGACGTGGCCCCGGACGAAAGCAAACCGGACGGAACCAAACCGGCCGAGATCAAGCCGACCGAAACCCAGGCGGCCGGCGGCATCACGCCCCACGCGGGCGGCACCGAACCGGACTACCGCTTCACGCTGGCCAACGAACGCACCTTCCTCGCCTGGCTCCGCACCGCCCTCGGGCTGCTCGCGGGCGGCGTCGCCGTGCACCAGCTCGTGCCGTCGCCGGCCGCGGCCAGCACGGTGCTCGCCGGGCTGTGCGTCGCGCTGGCCGCCGTCCTCGCCGCGACCGCCTACCCGCGCTGGCGGCGGGTGCAGATCGCGATGCGGGCCGGGCAGCCGCTGCCGCCGAGCCGGACGATCCTGGTGCTGACGGGTGGCCTGCTGACGCTGATCGTCGCCGCGGCCGTGCTGCTGGTGGTCTCGTGAGTGACACGAATGGCAGCGGACGGTGACGGCCGGGAAAAACGGCCCGTCCGCCCGGCTTTCCCCGCGAGCCGGCCGGCCGGCCCCGGGCGAGCGGCCCGCTTGGACGCGAATACCGCCGCTTCGCGATTATCGTGACGTCAAAACTACCGACACGCCGACCGAGATCCGGCCGTGACCACCCCGGCGGGCGCCCAAGCCGAGCGCACCGGGCTCGCCTGGCGGCGGACCGCACTGGCGTCCGCCGCCTGCACGGTACTGCTCCTGCACTCCGCCGCCCAGCGCCATTGGGGTGGCGCGCTGGTCCCGGTGGTGCTCGCCGCCGGGACATCTGCCCTGCTGGCAGCCATCGGGATGCACCGCGAACGGGCCTTGCGCGCCGCCGAACCGGGGCCGCCGAGCCGCTTGCTGCCCGCCATTGCGTCGCTCGCCGTGACCGTGACCGCCACTTCCGTGGTCGTCTTCCACTGACGAGTGAACTCGGCACATCCTGAAACCGATTAATCGCAATGTGCGGGGGCGGGTCGCGGGAACATCACGGTCGATACTGCTAACGGGGTATTGGTCGTTGAAATCTGGACTGACCCGCCTGGAGGTGCTTACGATTACCCTGCGTCGCACGGACCGCAGATCGGCCCCGATCCATCGGAGCATCTGCGATGGATCAGTTACGGAGTGTTGAACCCCCGGCAGCGACGGTCGAGGGTCGGCCGGGGAGACGACCATGACGGCACCGCCGAGTACCACCGAACAATCCGCTTCCAGCCTTCGCGATTATCGCACCCCCGAGACTCTGCCCCGCCCGGGCGGACGGCTCACCAAGGAGGACCTCGACCCCCTCGTCAAGGACGCGGGCGAGGGCAACCCGGCGGCGATCCACTCGCTGCTGCAGATGATCGAGCCGGTGGTGGTCCGCTACTGCCGCGCGCGCATGGGCGGCCGTGACCTCTCCTACCTGTCGGCCGACGACGTCGCTCAGGAAGTCTGCCTGGCCGTGCTCAAGGCGCTGCCCGACTACCAGGACCGCGGCGGCTCCTTCCTCTACCTGGTCCACGCGATCGCGGCCAACAAGGTCGCCGACGCCTACCGCGCCGTCGCCCGCGACCGCTCCGAGCCCGTCCCCGAGCTCCCGGAGAGCCCGCACGTCGCCGGCAACGAGCCCGAGTCCCACGCGCTGCACCTCGACCTCGGCGCCCGCCTCGGCCGGCTGCTCGCCTCCCTGCCCCGCGTGCAGCAGGAGATCCTGACCCTGCGCATCGCCGTCGGCTTCTCGGCGACCGAGACCGCCGAAGCGCTCGGCATCTCCGCGGGCAACGTCCGCGTGACGCAGCACCGCGCCCTGACCCGGCTGCGCGGCATGATCCGCGACGAAGAGTTCTGAGACCACACCGGCGGGCGGGCGGGGTCGCCTTTTTTACCCCCTGGAGGAGGTGACCCCGCCCGCGTCCAGCCCGTAGACCGTGCGGGCGTTGTGCTCGAAGACGGCCAGGCGCTCGGCGTCCGACAGCGAGCCCGTCAGGGCGATCGCCGCGTCGAGGACCACTTCGTAGGACGCCGCCAGTTCGCAGACCGGCCAGTCCGAGCCGAACAGCAGGCGCTCCGGGCCGAACACGTCCAGCACGTGGTCGACGTACCGGCGCAGGTGCCCGACCTCCCAGCCCGTCCAGTCCGCTTCGGTGACCAGGCCGGACAGCTTGCACACGACGTTCTCGCGCCCCGCCAGCGCCGCCACGGCGGACGCCCACGGCTCCCACTCCCCCGCCGCGATCGGGGGCTTCGCCGCGTGGTCCAGCACCAGGCGCAGCTGCGGCAGGCGCAACGCCACCTCGGCCGCGGCCGGCAGCTGCGCGGGGCGCACCAGCAGGTCGAACGCCAATCCCGCCGCCGCCACGGCGCTGAGCCCGGCCAGCACCTCGGGCCGCAGCAGCCAGTCGTCGTCCGGCTCGTTTTCCACCTGGTGCCGGATGCCGACCAGGGGTCCGCCGAGGGCGGCCAGGCGGTCGGCGACGTCCGCGGCGGTGAGGTCCACCCAGCCGACCACACCCGCGATCACCGGCTCCGCGGCCGCCGTCGCGAGGAACTCCGCCGTCTCCTCCGCCGAGGACACCGTCTGGACCAGGACCGTCGCGTGCACGCCCGCCGCCTTCGTCACCGCGCGCAGGTCGTCGACGGTGTACGGACGCCGGATCGGGTCCATGGCGTCACCCGTCATCCACGGGTACTCGCGCCGCGCGGGGTCCCAAAGGTGGTGGTGCGCGTCGATCATGAGACCCCTTCGGCGATGACGACGTCGGCGCGCAGCAGTCCCGCGTCGATCAGCTCGGTCCACAGGGCCGGCGGCACCGCGGCCCGCGCGCGCCGGGCGTTGACGCTCACCTGCGAAGGATCGTGCGCGCCGACGACCACCGACGCCACCGCGGGATGCCCCATCGGCAGGGCCAGCGCGGCTTCCGGCAGCTCGACGCCGTGCCGCGCGCAGATCTCCGCGATCCGCCCGGCCCGTTCGACCAGCTCGGGCGGGGCTTCGGCGTAGTCGTAGACCCGGCCCGGTTCGGCGGTCGCCAGGATCCCGCCGTTGAACGCGCCCCCGGCCACCACCTCGACGCCCCGCGCGGCGCAGAGCGGGAACAGCTCGTCCAGCGCCGGCTGGTCGAGCAGCGTGTAGCGGCCGGCCACCAGCAGGACGTCGAGGTCGGTGCGGCGGACGAACTCGGCCAGCATCGGCGCCTGGTTCATCCCGGCGCCGAACCCGCCGATCACGCCCTGCTCCCGCAGCTCGCGCAACGCCGGGAACGCCCCCGACACCGCCTCCTCGAAGTGGTCGTCGGGGTCGTGGACGTACACGATGTCGACGCGGTCGAGGCCCAGCCGCGTCAGGCTGTCGTCGAGGGACCGCAGGACGCCGTCGCGGCTGAAGTCCCACCGGCGCCGGTACGCGGCCGGGACCGCGAAGCCCTGGTCGTCGCGGGCGCCGGCGCCGCCGGGGTTCGGCTCCAGCACCCGGCCGACCTTCGTCGAAAGCACGTACTCGTCCCGCGGGTAGGCGCTCAGCGCCGCGCCGAGCCGGGTCTCCGACAGGCCGAGGCCGTAGTGCGGTGCGGTGTCGAAGTAGCGGATGCCCTCCTCCCACGCGCGCCGGACGGTCGCGGCCGCCGTCTCGTCGGTGATCGCGTGGTAGAGGTTGCCCAGCTGCGCGCAGCCGAGCCCCAGCGGGGACAGGGAGAGTTCCAACGCCGTCACTCCTTCACCGGCAATTCCCAGACCAGTCCGATGCCGGTGTCGCCGCCGGAGTAGTCGTCCTCGACGGCCAGCAGCCCGGCCATCCTGGCCTGCCACGGCACGTTGGCGGGGTGGTCCCGCAGCGCCGCGCGCATCGCTTCGTAGTCGTCGACTTCGAGGACGTGGAACAGGTCGAGTCCGTTACGCCAGATCCGCCAGGAGTGGACACCGGCTTCGCGCAACGCGGTGTCCAGTTCCGGCGGGATGACCGCGTGGACGGACTCGTACTCGGCCTCTTTGCCGGGTTTGAGCCGGGTGTGCAGAGCCACTCGTTGTGGTGTGCCCTGGTGGGTCATCGCCCCTCCTTCGCCGGGACATGGCACGCTGGGGAGTAACACCGAAACATCCGAGGTCTGTTGCAGGGAGGGCGGACGCGATGCCCGTCACCGATGTCGCGATCGACAAGATCAAGGACATGATCATCTCCGGCGAGCTGGCGCCGGGCGACCGGCTGCCGAAGGAGGCCGAGCTGGCCCAGCGGCTCGGGCTTTCGCGCAGCTCCCTGCGCGAGGCCGTGAAGGCGTTGTGCCTGATCAGGGTCCTCGACGTCCGCCAGGGCGACGGCACGTACGTCACCAGCCTCGAGCCCAACCTGCTGCTCGACGCCATGACGTTCGTGGTCGACTTCCACCGCGACGACACCGTGCTCGACTTCCTGGCCGTGCGCCGGATCCTCGAACCCGCCGCGACCGCGCTGGCCGCGCTGCACATGAGCGACGCCGACATCGCGGAGCTGGGCACGCTGCTCGGCGAGCTGGAGGACTCGCCGACGGTCGAGGCGCTGGTCGCCAACGACCTGCAGTTCCACCGCAAGATCGCCGACGGCTCGGGCAACCCGGTGCTGTGCTCGCTGCTCGACAGCCTGTCCGGGCCGACCGCCCGCGCCCGGATCTGGCGCGGGCTCACCCAGGAGGGCGCGGTCGCGAAGACCCGCGAGCAGCACACGGCGATCTACGAGGCCATCGCCGCGCGCGAACCGGAACTGGCCCGCTCGTGGGCGACCGTGCACGTCGCGGGCGTGGACGACCGGGTCGCGACGTTCCGGATCACGGCGAGTTGACCCACTCGTCCGTGCCGTC
>NZ_JBSGJD010000132.1:0-26586 GCF_053605405.1 Amycolatopsis sp. NPDC003861 | reverse complement strand
CCGCCACCCCGATCCGAAGCCAGCACGCGGACGGTGGTGCCGGGTCAAGGCACGCTTTCCCGCCTTGACGCGGTACCACCGGCCGTAGTGACAATCCCGGCTTCGGGGTGGTGGGCATCGAGAACCGCCCGAGTCGGCTGCACCCGCTTCCACCACGCAGCAACGGCCGGCCGCTCAGCCGCGGCAGGCTTACGTGGGGCGAGCCCGCGCGCTGTGGCGCTTCCTCGCCCGCGGAGGCCAACACTCAAGTCCCGCCCGTGCCCGCGGTGTTCCCGAATGGTGGGAGCTCACTCCAGCTTGTGGACTTCCGCGGAACCCCTGTGGCATGATGCGACCGTGACCAGCTTCGCGATCATTATCGACGAGCGCGCCGGACGATAGCTCCACAAGAGCCCCCGGCGCGCAACCTCTCGCACCCATGCGGGAGGTTTTTTTGTTGCCTTGAAACGCCAGGAAGACGCCAGAACCGCTAGGAGAAGACCGTGACCCGCAAGGAGCCCGCCGATACCCCGCTCGGCGACGCCTTCCACCTCTACGACACCACCCTGCGCGACGGTGCGCAGCGGGAGGGCATCTCCTACTCCGCCCAGGACAAGCTCGCCGTCGCGCGGTTGCTGGACGAGCTGGGGGTCGGGTTCATCGAAGGCGGCTGGCCCGGGGCGCTCCCCAAGGACACCGAATTCTTCGCCCGCGCCGCGAAAGGCGAGCTGAAGCTAAAGCACGCCGCGCTCGTCGCGTTCGGCGCCACGCGCAAGGCCGGCCTCACCGCCGAGGCCGATCCGCAGGTCCGGGCCCTTCTCGACAGCGAAGCACCCGTCGTCACCCTGGTCGCCAAGTCCGATCTGCGGCACATCGAACGCGCCCTCCGCGTCGACGTCGACGAAGCCTGCGCGATGGTGCGGGACACCGTCGAGTTCCTCACCGGCGAAGGACGGCGCGTCTTCCTCGACGCCGAGCACTTCTTCGACGGCTACGCGTATTCCCCCGAGACCTCGCTCCGGGTCCTGGACGCCGCCGCGCACGCCGGCGCCGACGTTCTCGTCCTCTGCGACACCAATGGCGGCCAGCTGCCGCTCGGCCTGGCCGAGACGGTCGAAGAGATCAAGGAAAAGACCGGATTCCGGCTCGGGATCCACTGTCAGGACGACACTTCCTGCGCCGTGGCGAACTCCGTCGCCGCGGTGCAGGCCGGCGTGACGCACGTCCAGTGCACCGCCAATGGTTACGGGGAACGGGCCGGCAACGCCGACCTCTTCGCCGTGACCGGGAACCTCGTGACCAAGCTCGGCATGGACGTCCTCCCGACCGGAGGAGCGGCCGAGCTGACCCGGGTCTCCCATGCCCTTGCCGAAATCGCGAACATCGCCCCCTACACCCACCAGGCTTACGTAGGGGCGTCGGCCTTCGCCCACAAGGCGGGACTGCACGCGAGCGCGATCAAGGTGGATCCGTTGCTGTACAACCACATCGATCCGTCTTCCGTCGGCAACGACATGCGGGTGCTGGTCACCGAGATGGCCGGCAGGGCCAGCCTCGAGCTCAAGGGACGTGAGCTCGGGGTCGACCTTGCCGGCCGGCCCGAAGCGCTCACCAGCGCCATCACCAAGGTCAAACGGCTCGAAGCCGAAGGCTGGTCCTTCGAAGCCGCCGACGCCTCCCTGGAACTCCTGCTGCGTCAGGAAGCCGACGTCCCGGTGGAAGCGCCGTTCCAGCTCGAGTCCTACCGCGTGGTGCTCGACCACCGCCCGGACGGCGAGGTCATGGCCGAGGCCACGGTCAAGGTGCACGTCGGCGGCGAGCGCGTGATCGCCACCGCCGAGGGCATCGGGCCGGTGCACGCCCTCGACGCCGCCCTCCGGAAAGCGTTGAGCCCGCACCTGTCCTGGTTGGACAGTGTGGAGCTGGCCGACTACAAGGTGCGCATCCTCCAGGGCCACCCCGGCACCGACGCGGTGACGCGCGTGCTGGTCGAGAGCACCGACGGCGAACGCGAGTGGACCACCGTCGGCGTGCACGGCAACATCGTCGAGGCCAGCTGGCTGGCCCTGTGCGACGCGCTGGTGCACAAGAGCACGACCGTGAACTAGGTCACCGGCCAGGCGCACGTAGACTGGTTGCGTGCGCCTAGCCCGAATTGCTCATCCCGGTGGTGTCGCGTTCGCCTCGATCGAAGGCGACGGTGACGACGCCCAGGTCCTCGAAATCGCCGAACACCCCTTCGGCCAGCCGAACTTCACCGGCAAGCGGTGGCCGCTGGCCGACGTCCGGCTGCTCGCGCCGATCCTGCCGTCCAAGGTGATCGCCGTCGGCCGCAACTACGCCAAGCACGCCGCCGAGTTCGGCAACGAGGTGCCCAGCGCCCCGATGCTGTTCCTCAAGCCGTCGACGACGGTCATCGGCCCCAACGCGGCCATCCGCCGCCCGGACGTCGGCCGCGTCGACTTCGAGGGCGAGCTGGCCATCGTCATCGGGCAGCCGGTGAAGAACGTGCCCGCCGCCCGTGCCGCGAGCGTCATCCTCGGCTACACGGTCGCCAACGACGTCAGCGCCCGCGACCTCCAGAAGTCCGACGGCCAGTGGGGCCGCGCCAAGGGCTTCGACACCTTCTGCCCGATCGGCCCGTGGATCGAGACCTCGATCGACGCCTCCGACCTCGCCCTGAGGGCCGAGGTCGACGGCGAACTCAAGCAGGACGGCCGCACGTCCGACCTCGTCCACAAGATCCCCGAGCTGGTCGAGTTCGTCTCCGGCGTCATGACGCTCCTGCCCGGCGACATCATCCTCACCGGCACCCCCGAGGGCGTCGGCCCGATCGAGGGCGGCCAGAGCGTCTCGATCACCGTCGAAGGCATCGGCACCCTGACCAACCCGGTCGAGAACGTCTAACCCCGCGCCACCGGCTCCATCGGCCGCCGGGCGAACGCCGGAGCGTGCTCCGGCCGCAGCCCGAGGCCGAGGAGCCGGGCCGGGAAGTACGACAGCCGCGGGAACCGCGCGAACGCCTTGATCATCGGCAGCGGCGGGCCGTTGCGCTTGCCGCTCATCACCCCGCGCACGACGGTCCGGTGCATCAGGCGCTGCAGCCCCTGCACCATCAGCGTCGGCGCCAGCCGGCGCGAGCGCACCTTCGCCAGCTCGGCCTCCGTCGGACGGCCCCGGCGCAGCGGTTCGGCCAGCAGCGTCGCCGCCGCGACCGCGTCCTGCACCGCCAGGTTGATGCCCACGCCGCCGATCGGCGACATCGCGTGCGCCGCGTCGCCGATGCACAGCAGTCCGTCGACGTGCCACTTGCGCAGCAGGTTCAGCCGCACGTCGAGGAACTTGACGTCGTCCATCGTCTCCAGCTCGTGCACGCGGTCGTGGAACTCGGGGCAGATCTGCGTCACGTTCTCGCGGAACGCTCCGATGCCTTGCTTGCGGAGGTCTTCGCCCTTCGGCGCCAGGTAGGCGACCTGGTAGAAGTCCGGGCGGGGGAGCGGCACCGCGAACCGGCGGTCGCGCATCTTCGGCAGCAGCATGCCGCCTTCCTCGTCTTCGCCGCGCGAGAGCCGGAACCACCAGACGTCGAACGGGCAGTCGTACTCGCGGGGCACCAGGCCGGCTTCGCGGCGTGCCAGCGACCAGCGGCCGTCGGCCGCGATCACCAGGTCGGCCCGGATTTCACCGGTCTCGCCGGCCGCCGTGCGGTAGGTGATGCCGGCGACGCGGCCGTGCTCGCGGACCAGGCCGGTGCACTCGGTCTCCATGCGCTGGACGAACGTCGGCTCCTTGCGGGCGCTTTCGGCCAGCAGGTCGAGGAAGTCCCACTGCGGCACCATCGCGATGTAGGGGTGCGCGACCTTGAGCCGGGTGAAGTCGGCCAGCTTCATCAGGGTGCCGTCCTCCTCCGGGAAGCCCGCCGCGGTCAGCTCGCTGTGCGGCAGCGCGTGGAACTTCTCGCCCAGGCCCAGCTCGTCGAGCAGCGTCAGCGTCGACGGGTGGACCGTGTCCCCGCGGAAATCGCGCAGGAAATCGGCGTGCTTCTCCAGCACCGTCACCTCGACACCCGCCCGGGCCAGCAGCAGCCCCGTGACCATCCCGGCCGGCCCGCCACCGATGACGACGCAGGTCGTGCGCTCGGTCATCTCGACCATCTCCCTTATTCATCGCTTGTTGAATAAGATGAGGATGCACCCGCCCGGCACCGGCGTCAAGGGGTGTGACCGGAGATACGCTGATCGGGCGACGGCCGCGTGCTCGCCGCCCGGTTGCCCGAAACCGTCCACACGCGACAGTTGGTCGACCGTGCACCGGACGGGTGCGGGTACGGCGGCGGAATGCGGACCTGCCCTTGTGGACGGAGCGGATTCCCAGGCAGGACAAGGGATTTCGGTGGGGAATCGATTGCCGCACGGTGGCCCCGGGTGGGGCCGGCGCGTGCGGCCGGATAACCGAACGGGGACGGCGCACCGACTGGGAGTAGAGCCGGTGCGCCGGAACAGGGGAGCGGCAATCACCTCTTTGGCAGCGTCGCGAACGCTGCGGTTGCCCTAGCCTCACTGGGTGGATTTCGCCCTGGCACCCCGGACCCCGTCGCGAACCGCCCCGCCCGCCGCGGCGGCGTCCGAGCCCTGGGCGCCGCCCGAGCTCCGGCTGGTGTGCCTGGACATCGACGACACGCTCATCGACTGCACCGCCGCGATCCGCCGCAGCCTCCACATCCTCACCGGCCGGGGCGACCTGTGGCCGCTGTGGGACCTCATCACCGAAGAGCACGTGGCGCTCGTCGTCGCGGGCGAACTCGACTACGCGACGATGCACCAGCGGCGCACCGACTGCTTCCTCGCCGAGATCGGCATCTGCGCCGACGCCGAGCAGGTGAGTTCGTTCGAGCGCCGCCGAAGAGAACTGCTCGACCACTCCTGGCAGCTGTTCGACGACGTCCTCGACTGCCTGGAATGGCTGCGCGCGGCCGGCCTGATGCTGGCCGCGGTGACCAACGCCTCGGGAGGGCACCAGCGCAAGAAGATCGCCGATCTGGGGCTGGCGCCGTTCTTCGACCACGTCGCCATCGCCGGCGAGCTCGGGGTGGCCAAGCCCGACCCGGTGATGTTCCACACGGTGTGCCTCGGCCTGGGCTGCGCGCCCGCCCAGGCGGTCCACGTCGGCGACAAACTGGACACCGACGCGATCGGCGCCCGCGACGCGGGCCTGGGCGCGGTCTGGCTCGACCGCGACCGCATCGGCGAGCGCGCCCCGGAGGGCGTCCACACGGTGGCCGGCCTCGCGGAGCTGCCTGAGCTGCTGGTTTCGGAGTACGCGACGATCGGCGTCCCGGCCCAGCGCGGCGGCGGCGCCTCCACGGGCACCCCCGCGTTCACCGTCCGGAACGGCGTGCTCTAGTATTTCTCCTCGTGCGGTGCTGAACCGGCCAGCCGGAGCAGTACCTCACTGGGGTATGGTGTAATTGGCAGCACGACTGGTTCTGGTCCAGTTAGTCTAGGTTCGAGTCCTGGTACCCCAGCTGCGGAGAGTGACCCCCCTGCGAAGCGGGAAATCGCTTCTGGTAGGTTCTCTCCAGCAAGAAAAACCGAAAAGCCCCTGGGAAACCAGGGAAGATCCTAAGCCCCCGTCGTCTAGCGGCCTAGGACGCCGGCCTCTCACGCCGGTAGCGTGGGTTCGAATCCCATCGGGGGTACCAGCAGCTACCACCCAAGCTCGGCTGACTCAGGTCAGCCGAGCTTTTTGGTTCGGTGGCAGTCATGGCGTCGGAGATCCTCTCTACGGCTTGCGCCGTCTTCGGCAGATGATCCATCGGCAGTCTAACTGTGATCGTCACCTCGTCGCCCCGGCCGTGGACGTTGACGCTGAGCTGGGTGACCTCGAACAGCTCGTGCAGCAGCTCTCGTGGCGCTTGCGCCAAGTTCAGCGCGAGGTAGGGGAGCGCCTCGAGCCGGCCGAGATCGGCTGTCTTCGGCCCGGCGGACCGGTCGGCTTCGTCGAGTCGCGCGATGGCGGCCAGCGAGGCTTTCTTCTGGCTCTCGAGGTCGTTGTAGCTCTGGCGGAGTGCGCTGGTGAACGGGTCGTCCGGCTCTCCTTCGCGGGCCTGCTACATGATCGAGTCTTGCTGGCGCGCGACGGTGGCCAGGAGCTTCCGCTGGCGTGTCCGCTCGGCTTCCCGCTCGCGGCCGGCAGTGTCGTCGACGCCGCCCAGGTCCTCTTCGAGGATCGCTCGGCGTTCGGTGCCGAAGAGGCGGTCGGCGTAAAACCGGCAGATGGCTTCCAGGAGCTCGTCTTCGCGCACCCGGATCGACGTCGGCAGGCCGGGGTGGAGATCCGCCTTGCCCTGGTTGTTCTTGCCGGGCCAGCACAGGTAGTAGACGGCCTTCTTGTGTTTCATGTCGCCCAGCATTCGTCTGCCGCAGCTATGGACCACACGGCCACGAAGGAGGTACTTCCGCTTCGTCTTGGGGTGGTTGTTCAGCGTGTCTCCGTCGCGTGACCCGCGGCGCTTGGTGCGGTCGCCGTTGATCTTGTCGAACAACCACTTGGGGACCAAGGGCTCGTGCACGGGGTTCGGGGACCAGACCCACTGGTACGGCTCGTTGACCCGGCCTCTCTTCGACGTCGTCGCGCGCCGGTTGAAGACCTGGTAGCCGGTGTACTTCGGGTTGCAGAGGATGTTGTACACGGCGCTGCGAGTCCACGCGCCGCGCGTCCGGGCCTTGCACGGCGCTTCGGGCGGCGGGTACTTCTCGAGATCGGCGTTCAGGCGGTGGGCGATCGCCGTGCAGCCGAGGCCGTCGTAGTGGCGCCAGTGGGCGATCTGCGTGACGGCTTGACCGCGGATGCCGTCCGGTGCCAGGCGAGACTTGGTTTTGCCCTTCTCGGCCTTGACAGGACTGGGGTGCGGGACGATCTCCGCCCGGTAGCCGTAGGGTGGCTGGCCGATGTTCCAACCGTCCCGGACGTGCGTGCACAGGCCACCCCACGACTGCTCCAGGGTGTTGAGGACCTCGTACTCGGCGATCGACTGGTTGATCCGCCGCTGCAGGACGCGCTGAGCGCGGCTGCCGGAAAGCGTCAAGGGCTCGTTGGACGCGAACAGCGGGACGTCGGCCCGCTCCAGCTCTCGCTCCACCGAGAGGCCTTCGAACGCGCGCCGTGCAACGCGCGCGATGCTCTCGCAGATCACTACATCGAAGCGGCGGTCTCGGCGAGACGCCTCGGCGAGGAGGTCGGTGATGCCGCCGGCGCGGGGAACGGGGATGTCGAAGCGCTCGTAACCCTCACCTTTCCCTCGTTCACCGAGTTCGAGACGACCGGACTCGACGTCGAAGAAGTGCGCCGTGATGACCCAGGTCGAGGACAAGGCGTTCTTGCTGTTCGTCAGCTGGCGCAGGATGGATTGGCGCGGGTCCTGCTGGTCTTCGGTCGAGGTGTGGGCGAGGAAGGCCACCCGGACCTCGTCGTCGAGCAGGGCACGCGGCATTCCCAGCGGGGACACGGCGTAGTCGGACAACCCCGCGGATGGCGGTGCCCAGTCCTGTGTGGTCATGCGAGATGATCGTCCTTCTCAGACTCTTCGCAGAGGCGCGACTGGGCCCAGCCGAGAAGCTCGTGCGTGATGGCCGCCAGCCGGGCGCGGACTCGCGCGCCTTCTGCGCCGGAGATGTCGTCGACTCGACCGGAATAGCTTCGGCCGCAAGGCCGGTCGAGCCGCCAGACGCTGTCGGCGGAGGACGCTACCGGCGTCTCCTCGGCCGCGGCAAGCGCCGGAACTCCGGCTCCCGCGGCTGTTCGACCTCCGGATTCGGCTGGTGAGGACTGACCCACGAGGGCACCTCCGCTCGTGCGCGAGACTGCGCCTGAGGCGTCCGGCCGGCTGTCTCGCTGTGAGCATCACACCGGATCGAAGGAGACACGGTGCTTGCCGCGGCGCCTGATCCGCGAGTGCGGCCCGAGACGGTGAACGAGACCTGCTCCACCGTGGTCTCGTTGGCGATCTCGGGCCGCCGTGGTGCTCGGTGGCCGGGCAACCAAGATCACTCGTTCGAGTGAATGCGGGCTTGCTCTTGGGCACGGGCATGGTTCAGGCGCAGCAAAGGAGCGAGCCGTCGGACCAACGCTGGCCGGATCTTGCCTCCGAGCGAAGGAGCCGGCGCCATGTCCGCCTCGCCCAGCCGATCCACCGCGAACAGCCCGTTGACGATGCTGCAGACGCAGCTCAGCCGGCCTCCCACCGTCGACAAGTTCGACCGTGCTTTGCACGCTTGGTCGACCGAGGATCCGGCGCTCGCCGAGCTCGCATGCCACCGGGAGCTGGCCGCCGTTCTCGCTACGCGGGACTACTCCCGGCACGACGAGGTCCTGCACGCCCTGCTCGTGCGTGCTGCGAAGCCGGACAGCGCAGGCGTCACGGCGGCCGAGATCGTGGTGAACGCGATGCTGCCGGCTGTGCCGGGCATCGTCGGCCGGGTCGTCCGGGCAGCGTGGGCGGCGGGCGGTGCCGACATGATCGTCACTGCCGCAGGCGGTCTGTTCTAAACCGAGGCGATCAGCGCCATGACCGACACATCACCGATGCGACGCCGGCGAGTTCGAACGCGATCGCTGTGAGCAGGCATCGTGCAGTCCGGATGTTCAAGGTTCGCGCGGCCTGGGCTCTCGGCGGGGAGCTCGCCGCCCCGGTCTGGGTGGCATCGAGCTAGCTCGAGCCTCGGCGGACATGCGGCGGACCGTCCACGTCGACCGGGATGCGACGCGGCCGAAGCTGATCCCCGGAGGCGGCTGGTCGGATCCGGCATCGATGATCGCTTCGGCCTGCATTTCGCTGGTGCGTTCGCTTCGGCGACCTTGCGTACCGACGACCACTGCGTACGGCGCATGGGTGATCAGTGTGAGGAAATGATCTTCCTTGGTTGCTCCGGGTAACGTCGAGCCGCGGCCATCGACTTACGAGGTGTATGCAAGCGACAAGGTGAGCGCGAATGCCCTGGTCAGTCAGTGTTCGTCACAGCCAAGATCACCCCACGGCGTGAATCGAGGGTGGTACCGCAAGAGTCGAGTCGCGAACGCATAGTGATCACGATACGGTCCGCGCAACTTGAGGTGGCCGGCTAACGCAGGCCGCCTAGAGCCGCCCGAGGGCCGACCGGTCCGACGGCTGTGGCGCACCACTTGGAAGATCCGGAGAAGATCATCATGACGAAGTTGGGTGGAGAGAACGGCGGCTGAGTCCAGCTCAGTCGTCTTTGGACATCCGCGCTGAGTCTCGCGGCTTCACCTCGAGGCGCATGCCGAATTCTCGACCGGGAGTGAGACCTATGCCGATGAAGGTGTAGGTCTTGCTCTCGTTGGGGTTGTCCCGGCAAAGAATCTCGAACGAGTTGCTCGGTTCCTCGAAGCCGATCGGCTCGCAGTAGGCCTCTTGCCCCACCGGCAAAGTGATCTTGTATTCGGCGTACTCCACGGGCATCAGCTTGTTGAACTTGAAGATGAACTCTTCGGGCTCGCGTCGCTTGACCAAGGGTGTGCACTTGTTAGGCCAGTACCACTCGATCTCCAGCTTGATGTCCGCACCGATCTTCACCGGCGCTCGCAGGTGGCAAATCAGGTCGAAGCGTCCGTCTGGCAGCCAGTTGATCGTGGCGCGCCAGGATGTGCCGCGCTTGTCCTCTAAGAGCAGGCTCCGCACCCTGACGCGCACCTGCTTCTGAACTGCCTTCGGCTGTTCCCAGCGGGCTCCGAACTTCAGGGGGAGAAAGTACAGTTGACGGCGCATCGACACCGCGTGGATGCGGATCACCTCTTTGGTGCCTCCGTCGGCAGCGATCACCGCGGTCTGATGCCAGCTCAGGACGCGGGCCACGTAGCCGTGCCGTTCGCCGAGGAACCGGCAGTAGCGAGCCAGCAGGAAGCGGTCCTCGTCGGCTTGTTGCTTCAGCCGCGCGCGATCGTGCAACAACACCAGCGCGAATGTCAGCGCGAGCATGATCATGAGAAGCAAGCCGGCGAGCTTGATCGCTGGCACGCCGGGAACCGCCGCCACGGCTACCGAAAAACCCAGAACCGCGAAGATCGATCGGACTGTCGCCGCTGTTCCACGGGTCAGCAACTGTCCGTCGAACCACTCAATCAGACTTTTCAGCATCGCCGGAGCCTTTCGTGCATGCAGCTTCGACACATAGTTACAAGTTTTTCGATGGTAGGCGCAGCGTTGACTGGCCGTACCCCGGCGAGAGCGCATTGTGACCTGCATTGGCCGAATCGCAGCCCGCCGGATGATGTTCGTCAGCCTGTGTGCCCGATGCACAGTATGGACATACTTAAGTGACGGACGACTTCGTGCTCGGGGTGGCACCCCGGTGGTCGCTGCATGCGCTCTTCGACGGTGTGCTCCACAGCCTCATCTTTGCCTGTGAATAACCTGTCGATCGCCCCGGCCTCCAGTTCGGCCTGGTGGAGCACGTCCGGGCAGGAAGCTTCGTCTGCACCGCAAGGTGCAGTTTGACCGTTTGCGTACGTTGGCCTGTCCTTCGCTGCCGATCTCTGCACTACTTGTTACATCTGCGCGCTCGCATGTCACCGGCGTCTGGATCGGGCGCGGCTAGGCACGCTGCCGGACGAACTCCTGGTACATCCGCTGCCCGTAACTTTCGGCCGCCGCTTCGGTGCCGGCGTGACCGACCGTCCGGTAGGACCGGTGGTGAGCTACCTCGTGGAAGATGGTCACCACGGCGGTCTCCACGTCGAGGAGCGCCAAACCCGACAGCAGGATGAGCGGGCGGCCCCGGGCGCCGACGAGCGGACGCCCGGATCCGTCGTGCGGGCTGGCTCCGTATGCGGGCCGGCCGTCGGCGCCGGGCAGCGTGGCGACGTACTCGATGTCATAGCGACGCACGCTCAGGCCGCAGTGCCCGAGCAGAGACCGCAATTGCCGGATGTTGAGCACTGCTTGGCTCGTACTTTGCTGGTGTCGCATCGTGAGTCCTCTTCCGCCGGGTGATTCGGGGAGCTGGGGACCCAGCGCAGCAACGGGCGAGGCAGCCGGTCGATTGATTCGGACGTCCGCGGACGATGTCGGATGGGGCGAACGGGTGAGGGGCGAGGTGCAGCCGTAGCGTTCGTCCCCCGTCCCTCCGTAAGCTGTTCGGGAACGTCCGGTGCCTGCTCCGGAAGGTGATCACACTGACGTCCGCCGGCCCTCCCGACCTTTCGGCGGTGCATTCGTGGGCCGACTTCGCGCAGCATCTCGACGGTGTTCACCGGCGGACCGGGAAGTCCCTCACCGACCTGGAGAAGATCGGCAAAAGACTGCCGGAGACTGCCGGGCGATTGCGAGATCTGCCGAAAAGCACAGTAAGCGACGCGTTACGTGGCAGGCGTCCGGTGAAGAAGGACCTGCTGGAAAGCTTGCTCAAGGCGTGGCAGGTACCGGATGCGGAACAAGCCCAGGTGATCAGTACCTGGCAGCGGCTCAACGCGTCGGTGGGCCAAGGGCCGGCCAACGCGTGCCGCGTCGACGAAACGTCGCTACGCGAACTGGGCGTTCATCCGGCGATCTCGAGCGACGGCGGCCACGACGATCTGCCGTTGTATGTCCAGCGCGATTTCGACGACAAACTCCGTAACGAGATCGCCGAAGGTGTCGATCGCGGTTGCTTCGTACTCCTGGTCGGCGGATCGTCCTGGGGCAAGACCCGCTCACTCGGCGAGGCGGTCCGGGTGATCGTTCCCGACTGGTGGTTGGTGCAGCCGGCGAAGACCGAGGATATCCACGACCTGCTCGCGGCGCCGACCGAGCGGACCGTGCTCTGGCTGGACGAACTCCAGCGTTACCTCGGCGCCGATCCGCCACTGCTGAGGGAACACCTGGTGACCCTGGTCCGGACGACCGGCATGATCGTGGTCGGCACGCTCTGGCCGAACTCCTACTTCAGGTTCAAGCGTCTTCCGGCTGAGGGAGACGACGTACGCGCGGAGGCGCGCCTGATCGACTACGCCACGGTGATCAGCGTTCCGAACACCTTCAGCGAAGAGGAACGGAGACGCGCCAAAGAAATCGCAGCCGTTGACAGCCGGATCAAGAACGCGCTGTCGGTGTCCGACGCCGGGGTGACCCAGGTCCTCGCCGCAGCCCCCGACCTCGTGACGTCGTGGGAGCAGGCGCCCGACCCTTACAGCAAAGCCGCCATTTCCGCCACGGCCGAGGCCCGTCGTCTCGGAGTACTGAGCCCGCTTCCTGCCGTGGCGTTGGCCGGAGCGATGGTGGACTACCTCACGCCCGCTGAGCGGGTGGCGCCGTTTGATGCGTGGCTGGACCGTGCTTTGACGCATGCCACCGGCCGCCTGCACGGCGCTGTGTCGGCACTGAGCTCGGTCGCCGGCGAGGAGCCAGGGAGCGTGGCGGGTTACGTCGTCGCCGACTACCTGGCCCAGCACATCGGCAAGGTTCATCGCGCCGAATGCCCACCGGACAGTTTGTGGACGGCGCTGCTCACCCACGTGAGGAACGAAAACGATCTGCGCCGACTGGCCGACGCAGCACACGCCCGGATGCGTTACGGCTACGCCGAGCAGGTGCTTCGGCGACTCCACCGAACCGGCGACCGGACCGCATCGGTGCACCTGGTCGCGTTGCTGCGCCGCCAGGACCGGCTCGGCGAAGCGATCGCGACGGTGGAGGAATGGCGGGCCTCCGCGCCCACCGACAAACAGCCGTGGATCCTGCGTGCCGAGCTCATCCGCATTCGGGCACGGGCCGAACAACTCCGGCAGCGGGCGTCAGACGATGCTCGTGCGGAAGAACTGCTGGTGGAGGTGCTCGCGGATGGCGGGCGAGCAGACACACTGCGGGTGCGCGCAGCGGCCGGCGATGTGGTTGCGCTCGAGGATCTGGCAGAGCTGCTGGCCGACCGTGGCTGCCTGGATGAGCTGCGTTCCTTGGCGGACGGGGGTCACCCGGTCGTCCTCGAGAGGCTCGCCGACCTGTTGCGGAGCCTCGGCCGGAAAGCGGAACTGCGGCAGCGCGCCGAGAGTGGCGATCCGGTGGCCGCCCTGCACGTGGAGCGGCTGTATGCGCGGGAGACGGACGGCCCGTCGGAAGAGGTGGAACTTCGGCAGTTGCGGGACGCGTCGGCCGACCCGGACGCTGCGGCCGAGCTGCTCGCGAGGTTGTTCGACGACGGCGATCGGGAGGCGCTGCTGGCCGAGGTCAACGCGGGTACTCCCGGGGCGGCCGGGAGGTACCTCGCGCTGCTCACTGCTGATTCGACCGCCGACCGCGGCACGGTCCGCCGGATCCGGCAGTTCGGCCTCGGCGCGGACGGATCGCCCGGAGGGGCCGGGCTGCAGTTCATCGACGCTCGACGAAGCGAACCCGGGAAAGGCACCGCATGGCCAACGACAACCTGACCCCGTCCGACAGCGCGATTCTCGTCGTGCTGATGGCCGAGGCGCGGCCGATGCTCAACACCGAGCTCGTCGCACGGTACGGAATCAACGTCGACAAGGAGCGCCGAGAGCGGCTCAACCGGTTGCAGCTCGTCCACAGTGAAAAGTCGCATCGGACCTATTCCCATGTGCTGGACGACAAGGGCTGGACGCGGGTGCATGAGGACCTGGACGTCAGCACCCCGAGAGCGCGCGCGATCGGCGGGGCGCTGGCCGCGCTACACGCCAACCTGCGGGATCGCGTGCTGCCCCGCACCGGATACCACAACCTCACCGAACTGTTCTCCCGCACGGACATCGCCCCACGCGAATCGGCCACCGACTTGGAGGTACGCCTTCGCAACGCCTATGTCGCCCTCGCTTCCGAACCACGGGCTTGGGTGGCACTCGCGCGGCTGCGGCCGTTCTTCGCGGACCTGCCGAAGTCCGACGTGGACGAGGCATTGCGTCGGCTGAATCAGGCGCCGGACGTCAACTTGGTGCCGGAGGAAAACCAGAAGTCACTGACCGAAGCCGACCGTGAAGCGGCGGTTCACCTGGGCGGCCAGGAGAAGCATCTGCTGGCGATCGGGGTGTGATGGACGACGCGGAGCGTGCCGCCCTCGCCGCCCTGAGGTTCAACTGGGCGACGGTCCCCGACGATGTCTGGCTGCCTGCCTCGTACCATGTGGACGGGCTGCACCCGGCCGTCGTCCAAGTGGTGCGCGGCGGGCTGGACGACGCGGTCGTCAGCGACGGTGCCAGCCCGATCGGCCTGGTGCTCGAAGGGCAGCGTGGATCGGGAAAAACCCATCTGCTCGGGTGGCTGCGTCAGCAGGTGCAAACCCGGGGCGGCTACTTTTTCCTGGTGAGCCTGCTCAGCGCTCGGCAGTTCTGGGTCAGCGTGCTCGCGTCGATGCTGGACGGGCTGGTCCGGCCGGTTCCCGGCAGTGAATCCCAGCTGCGGCTGTTGCTGCGGCGCTTGTCGGCGCGGGTGGGAGCGCCCCGCGCCGTGCGCCGTGCGTTCACGGGCGAGAGTGCTTTGACGAAGGACGCGCTGGACACTTTCCTGGAAGGGCTGGCTGCAGTCGACGAGTACGTCGTTCGGACCAGCAACGAGACAGTGCGTGCTTTGGCACTGAGTGCTTCGGTCGATGTGGCCCACCGGGAGGTCGCCGACGACTACTTCGCCTGCGACGAGGAGGCGGTTCTCGGTCAACGTGCGGCCTGGGGAATGCGACGGGCAGCGCGTACCGCAGAGGAGATCGTCCACGAGCTGTCCAGGATCCTGGCGCTCACCGGCCCGACAGTGATGGCCGTCGACCAGATCGACACACTGCTGGCCCAGTCGGCACTAGGCGCCGACCCGGCGCACCAGACCGAAACGGAAGCGGCTGCTTGGCACGATGCGATGGTCATCGAGGGAGTAGCCGGCGGGCTCATGTCGCTACGTGAACGCACCCGCCGGACGTTGACCGTCGTGGCTTGCCTACCTTCCACCTGGGCGCTGGTCAAAACGAGAGCCACTGCTACCATCCGCGATCGCTTCCGGGAAGCGCCGCAGCTCAGCACCATCAAGAGTCGAGACCTCGCCCGCGAGCTCATCGCCCGGCGCTTCGGGGCGTACTTCGACCAGGTCGGGTTCGTTCCGCCGTACCCTACTTGGCCGGTCCGGCCCGAAGCGTTCGAATCCGGCGGCGAGTTCACACCCCGGCAGCTGCTCATCACCATCGACGGGCACATCCGCGGCTGCCTGCTGGCCGGTACCGCGGCGGAGCTGACGCGGCTGGGTAGCCCCTCGACCGGCCTGCCGTCCTCCACCACCGCGCTGCCCGAGTTCGCTGCGGACCCGGAAGCGCTGGCCAGGTACGACGCCCGGTACGAAGCGTTGAAGGACGCAGCAGACTTCGCAACTCCATTAGAGGCCGAGACCGAGGACGCGGTGGTGCCGCGATTGCTCGGCGCCGGCCTCACCGCCTGGAAGCTGGAACAGGGGGACCAGGGCGCGGCGTTCGAGGTGGACCCGCTGCCCAGTGCGAAGCCCCGCCTGCACGCCCGGCTGCGCCTGGTCCTCGACGAAAGCACTGGGGACCAGGTGCACTGGTGCTTCCGCGCCGTCAGCGACAAGCACCACGGCAATGCGGCGCTCAACCGCCTGCGCAACGCCGACGAGGCGGCCGCCCTGGACAGCGCGGTAGCCAAGCGGAAGCTCTTCCTGCTACGGAACGAACCGTGGTCGGGGGCGAAGACCAAGGAGGAACTGCGCGCCGTCGCGGAACGGGGCGGGCGAACGTTGCCACTGGACCACGAGGATTTGCGGGTGCTGGCAGCACTCCGCGCTCTGCTCGACGAAGACCCCATCGGAATTCAGCCGTGGCTGGTCGCACGCCGCCCCACCCAGCACCTTTCGGTGTTGCGAACGGCACTGGCTGACGTCGGCTCGTGGCTTCCGGCCGATCCACCGCCCACCGGACGGGAGACGACAGAGCCCACGGCGACCTCTCGGGAAGAGGCGGTGGTGCCGGAGAATCCACGGCACGGGGATGCGCCCGCCGAGGTACCGACTCTCATCATGGGGCGTGACTACGCAACGGAGCAGCCGGTCCGGCTTGACCTCGAAGCGCTGCGCAAACACATGACGATTTTCGCGGGATCCGGCTCGGGCAAGACGGTGCTGATCCGCAGGCTCGTTGAGGAGTGCGCGCTGCAAGGTGTCTCCGCCATCGTGCTGGATCCCAACAACGACTTGGCCCGGCTCGGCGACGCTTGGCCGGAGCCGCCGGCGCAATGGGAAGAAGGCGATGCAGCGAAAGCCGCCGACTACCTCGCCCACACCGACGTGGTGGTGTGGACGCCGCGCCGGGAAGCAGGACGCCCGCTGAGTTTTCAGCCGCTTCCCGACTTCGGCGCCACTCTGGACGACCCTGACGAGTTCTCGGAAGCCGTGGAGGCGGCGGTGGCCTCGCTCGCCCCGAGGGCGATGCTGAGCGGACGGGCGGCCAAGGCGCACCTGGGGCAGGCGGTCCTGCGCCGCGCGGTCGAGCACTATGGCCGGCGGGGCGGCATCGGGTTGTCGGGGCTCATCGACACACTCGCGGACCTGCCGGACGGGATCATCGACCTGGCCGACGCCGAAAAGATCGGCGCCGGATTGGCGCAGGCGCTGACAGCGACGATGGTCAACGACCCGCTGTTCGGTGGTATGGGTACACCAGTAGACCCTGGCCGGCTGCTCACTCCTGTCGCGGGTAAGCGCGCCCGGGTTTCCGTCATCAGCCTGATCGGCCTGCCATCGGACGAAGCGCGCCAGAGCTTCGTGAACCAATTGCAGATGGCGCTGTTCGCGTGGATAAAGAAGAACCCGGCCAGCGAGCGCCCGCTGCTCGGCCTGCTGGTCATGGACGAAGCGCAGACATTCGCCCCGTCCGGCGCGGTCACCGCGTGCACGCAGAGCACCTTGGCGTTGGCTTCGCAGGCCCGGAAGTACGGGCTCGGCCTGGTCTTCGCCACCCAGGCGCCCAAAGGCTTGCACAACCGCATAGCTGGCAACGCGGCCACCCAGTTCTACGGTCTGCTCAACAGCCCGATCCAGGTCGAGGCGGTCCGGCAGATGGCCAAGGCCAAGGGTGGCGACGTGCCGGACGTCTCCCGGCTGAGAAGCGGCGAGTTCTATCTGTCCGTGGAGGGCGCGATGCCGCGCAAGCTGCGTACGCCCCTCTGCCTCAGCTACCACCCACGCAGTCCGCTCACCAGCGAAGAGGTGATCTTCCGAGCCGAAGCGGGGGTGAGTTGACCTGGTGTGGTCACCGGCGCGGCGTCTGCGGCTGGCTCGGTGCGCGACAGGTCGTGCTGGCCGCGCGTGAAGCCGGTCTTACGCCCGTTTTGAGACGGCTGCGGTGCAGAGACCCGTATACCGCGCACTACCTTCAGGGCGCCGAATCGGCTTTCCAGTCTATCTCGTCGTAGTAACGACCATGATGCCTTGTGACAGCGCCAACTCTTCGAGTTCGGCAGCGATGGGTTCGGCGGGCCTCGACGGGTAGAGCAGGGCTGCTACCACCGCGTCGATATCGGTGCCGAGCTCCTCGAGCAGGACATCGAGGTAACCGTGGACCTGGCGGAGGTGCCGGCGAAACAGCTGCCGCCGATTCTTGGGACTGCGGGCGTCCCACTTCGTCGACTTGATCTCCACGACGAAACGCTGGCGTTCGGGCTCCCACGACACGAGCAGCAGGATGTCGGCTCGTTGCCGTGTGCCGTTCGGGCGCAGGATGATCTGCTCGGTGGCGTTGTCGAGGGTGACACCAAGGAGGCCGGCGATGTAGGAGGCTTGGACCTCACGGTGAAATCGTTTGCCGTGAGCCAGCACGACCGGTTCGGGAACAGCGGCTTTTCGACGTAGCGGCATGTCTCAGAATCTTATCGAGCCGGAAGGTATGGCCGAGCTGCGCCGGCACCAGATCCTGGACCGCCTACCACCACTGAGCGAGTCAAGCCCTACGTACGTTTGATCTTTGTACCGGCCGTCTCGGCTTGCGGCAGATCAGTACGCCGCCGGACACTTGTCCGTCGCGGCGGCCCGGTCGGTCGAACAGGTACATCCTGGGTGAAGCCGAGCTCCCGTTCGGCGCGGTGTGGACACCGTTCGCCGCCGAGGAGTCCCGACGCTATCCAGGCTTTCCGCCGATGGGACGAATTGACTACGTCGAGTTACGATCGCAAGCCGCAGGATGCACGTGCATTCACACGTGCACCGCCCTGTCGTGGCATCTGAGCCCATGCGGGCATCAGTGCTGGTGATAAGCGCGCCGATAGCGGGTCTGCCGCTTTTCGCGCCATCGGTACCGGTCGTCGAAGCACGGTCGGTGATGGGAAACATCGGGTGCTGACCGATCTAGATTCGGCGTGACGTCGAGCACGGAGGCCTGCTCGGGACGTCCCGGGTGCGGGTACGCCCCGGAGGCGTAGTCATTCCGGTACCGACGTCGACAGGAAGCCCTCTCCGGCCAGTGCGAGGCCGAAGCACGCCGATGGATGGGACTGACACCTCGGAGGAACCATGACGACCCTGCGGCGTGCGGGCGCAAAGCTGCCAGGCCGCCCCCTGGCGATGATCATCAAGCGGCCTCTGAGGCAGCTGGCGACTTCGATGAGCGTCTCGGTCGCCCAGGCTGATCGTTGTAGCCGTTGTCCCTCGGCAGCGGTGAGGGCGCCCACCCGGGAGTGGCCGGGCAGCGGTCACGCCATCGACGCAGGTCAAGGCGATGACGACAAGTTTTCTTTCAGATCTGGTGCACGCGAGCCTGCGTGGCACCTATGAGTCTTTGTCCAGGTCGGCGCGCAGCGTGGAGGTTGCGCACGGCACCGGTATCAAGTCGTGCGGGTGAGGTTTCTTCCGATGACGTGGGGTGAGGAACGCGGTGTCGACGGATCCCGCGGACATCCGCGCGAACCAGTTTTCCGCAATGCCATTTCCGCCCGGGAGGCAGCCGAGACCGGGCGGCGGCGCGAGTTGCAGCAGCTGCTGGATGTGGTGCTGCCCGAAGGGCAGGCCCCGGGCCTGGATCAATGGCGCGGTCGGAGTGAGCCCGGCGAACTGCTCGACCACGACCTGCGGCTGCTGATGGCGCTGCTGGACGAGGGGTTCGAGGGATTGATCTGGTCCGAGCTGGCTGATCGGCTGGCTCGCTACGGGCTGAGCGTGATCGGTGCCTGGCTGGTCACCGGCGAGATCTACGAACGGACCACGCACAAAGGCCGGCCGGTGCGTCCTGCGGTGCCGCCGCTGACTTCCGATGAGCGGACCGCGCTGGCGATCGACACGGTCTCGGAGGGCATCAAACTGTTTCGCCGGCGCGGGCTCGAGCACGGGGACTGGAACCCGACGGGCGGGGCGCGGCTGTCGACGTACTTCATCGGCGCGTGCGTGCTGTGTTTCGCCAACCTGTGCCGCCAGCAACTGACGGCACGCACCCGCACCGACCGGGACGTGTTCGTCCCGCATTTCGTGGCCGAGACCGCCGTGGCCGCGCCCTCGGCCGAACGCGTGGCGTTGGGCCGGCTGGGACTGGTCGACACGATGCTCGGCCGCAACCGGCGTGCTGCCCGCCGCGGAGCCGGGGGCTACCCGGAGGACGTGGTCAACCTGGTGGTGACCTATCAGATGCTCGGCTACCACTCGGCGGAGATCAGTGAGCTGATCAGCACCGCGGCCACTACCTACAGCCCCAGCACCGTGCGGAAGATCTTGTCCGACTACCGCAAACAGGTCGAGCAGGAAACGCGTGAAGGAGGCCGGGAATGAGCAGCAGCACCGTCACCCCCGCTACGTCGATGAACGCGGAGAGCCTGGTTAACCGGTCGTCGGTCGGCACCCGCGGCGCGCGGATGCTGGCCGAGCGTGCCCGGGCCGATGATGTCGCCTCCGTGCTGGACCGGGCGACCTTCCCACCCACGCCGCCGCCCCTGCGAGCCCCGGAGCCCGAGGAATACCGCCGTTTGGAGGAGCTGCCCCGTCCGCAGGGGCGGCTGGGCCGCGAGCACCTCGATCCGCTGCTGCGGGAGGCCGGCACCGGTAACCCGGCCGCGATCAAGGCGGTGATGACGCTGATCGAGCCGGTGGTGGTCCGCTACTGCCGGGGCCGGATGGGCGGGCAGGACCTGTCCTATCTGGCCGCCGATGATGTGGCTCAGGAAGCCTGCCTGGCTATTCTTAAAGCACTACCCAAGTACCAGGCGACCAGCGGGCCGTTCCTGTATCTGGTGCGGGCGATCGCCGCGAACAAGGTGGCCGACGCTCACCGCACCGTCGCACGCGACCGTAGTGACCCGGTGCCGGAACCGCCGGAGCAGCCTCTGACCGGCGGCGATCCAGCCCAGCAGGTCCTCGATGCCGACCTGGGCCAGCGGCTACAGGGACTGATCACCCGGCTGCCCCGCGTGCAGCAGGAGATCCTCATCCTGAGAATCGTGGTGGGGCTTTCCGGCGCCGAGACCGCCGAAGCGCTGGGCATCTCCCCCGGCAACGTCAGGGTGTCCCAGTACCGGGCCCTCACCCGGCTGCGAAAGATGGTCAGCACCGGCGGGGGGAGCGGCCGATGACTCGTCGGCGACTCCCGCGGGAAGCTCAGTGGTTCAGTCCATTAAGGACTCTTTTTGCGGGAACTTTCGTTGTGGTGAACGCGAAAGATGGGTGCAAGTGTCCGGAATCACACCACGTCGTTGCCGGGTGGGGAAATTCCCCAAGTGCGGAAAGTGGTGCGGGAACTATCACGGACGGTGAAAGCCGGGAGACATGTCGATCATGGCGGACGTTCGCGGCGGCGCGCGGCAAGAGGTACTACCTCGCGAGCGATTGGGGGCGACGGATGGGCCGGGCTACCACCCCCGGCCCATCCCCGCCGTGTGCTGCGCAAACCCGGACTCGGCATGAGACACAAGGTGTACGCGCGCCCGGACGGTAGACCGTCCGGCTATCTAAAAACACCCCCATCTGAGGAGATTGGCGCATCCTTAACACCATCTTAGGACGGTTTCGTCGACGGTGATAACTCTCAGCGACTACGGGAAACTGCTCCCTGGGGGTGAGTCGCAGCTAGCCCGCTCAGTGTTTCAGTTACGCAGAGTCACAATGATTTTCGGAGTGTCGGACGCGTTGGCGCCTGCGCGACGAGCTCGGATGAGGTAAGAACTGTCGGCCACGGGTCGTATAGCCCCCTTACACCAGGAGGTTCCTTCGCTTACTGTCTACTGACCTTCACTCGGCTGGCTGGCGCGGCGTCGCCTACCACGACACGTACCGCGCAGGGCCATCCGGGTGAAGGCTCAACCAATCCGGACTCGGCATGAGACATAAGGTGACGTAGATCAATGAACGATTTGCTGTACGTAGTCACGGGCGCGGTGGCTTTGGCGCTCATCGCCCTGGCGGCTTTCCTGGGCTGGTTGGTGACCCGCGAACGCAAGGCCCGGACCACCCGGCTCATCCTCGCGATGACCGCTTTGCTGGCTACGCTCCCGCCGGTGATCGCGGCGCTGCTGGCGGCGAGGTCTTGATGCCTTCCATGACACCCGCATCCCGCGATCAAGCCCGGCTGCAGGCAATGGCTGAGCGACGCTTCGGCACGCTGGCGGCACTGGCGCTGAAGGGCCGCTTCGTGCGGTTTTCGGCCAACGCACGGGTCATTGTCCAGCAGAACCCGACCCCGCCGGTGTACTTCCTGCTGTCCGGGATCGCCAAACTGCAGCGCGCCGCTCCAGAGGGTACCGACGCTCGCGCGATGATCGTGGACGTGGCCGGTCCTGGGGACCTGCTCGGCGCCGAGGCCGCGCTGCTGCGCGGCACCGGTCACCTGACCTGCGTTGCCACCAAGGACATCCAGGCCCTCGAGGTCGCGCAGAACACCTTCCTCACCGTACTCGAGGAAGATCCGGTGGCGATGAGACGAATCACCGAGCTGCTGGCTGTCTCGGTCATCACCCGCGATGGCAGCCTGGCCTACGCTCTCAGCGACGTGGAGATCCGGCTCGCGGCTTTCCTGGCCCGGATGTACCGCAAGTTCCGTGAGCTCGGAGGCCGCGACAGCGCCTCGCAGATCGACATCGGCTTCACCCGCCTCGACATCGCCGACGCCATCGGCGCCTCCGAGGGTGCGGTCGACCGGGCGCTGCGCGCGCTCAAGGACGGCAACATCATTACCACCGGCTACAAGCGGATCGGCATCATCGACCCCGATGCGCTGCTGGCACGACTTGGTTACGCCGACCTCACCCGGCGTATGAAGGAGGTTCACCCGACCGCCACGCTCTGACGCCCATTCAGCGCACAGCGCAACCAACCGGCATGGTGGCAGGCTGCCCAGGTTCGTCAACCGCCGCCGACCCGAGACCGCCTGCCACCATGCCTCGTTACTGCCGTGACTGCCACACCACTGCCCCGCCCCGGGCCGCCTCGGCCTACGACCACGTGCACATCAACCAGCCGTTCCCCCAGACCGGCGCGCAAGACGCCACCATGGTCGAGCGGGGGTTTGCCGTCAATCTCGTCGGCAGCCCCGAGGAGCTACCCGAGACCTGGGTGTTCTTCACCAAGATCGACCCAGCGCTCGTCTTCGCCCGGGCCGCGACCGCCTCTTCCAACATCACCCACGGCCACGTGTACCGAGCCGTCCACGAACGCCGGCGTCACAGCCGTCGCGAGGTGACCTATCTGCACGTGAACACCGGCATCGCGCTGCACGGCGACACCGAGGAGAGGGAAGCTCTGACTCGGTGGGCTGTCGAGCAGAACAATTCATCACGTCGCTGATCACCTGGTCGCCGAAGCCAGGTACTCATCGATCGGCCGTGGCCTCAGGGCGTCGCGTTCGCGCCAGGACGTCAAATCCTTGCCCCTGAAGGTCGGCCGTCACTGCAGTCGATAGGTCTCTAGGCGGCCCTGGCCGAACCGGTTTTGCAGACGCGACGGTTCCCGTGGTCGCGTTCAGCTGGCCCGCGGCGCGCCACTTGCGCAAGATGCGGCGGCCGTAGTTTTGCGTGCCGGCGACCCGGTCGAGGTCGGCGCCGGTGGGTGTGCGTCCTTGCCTGCGTTCCGCCTGGTAGAACGCCCACATTCGCTGTTCGGCTGTTTCATCCACAGGCTCACCCGTACCTGTGGGTAAATCTTCCGGGTTGGGTACCTCCGAGCTTGTGACGACTGGAACCGCACGGTGCCGTTTCAGCGCCCGGTTGAGCAGCTCGACCGCCAGGAGCAGGGCGAGAGGCGGGCAGGCCGCGACCATGATGCCGAAGGCGCTCAGTTCAGCGGTCGAGGCGATGTTGGCGCAGAGGGAGAGCGAGATCCCGAACACGAAGGCCAGCCATGCCTGCCACCGGCTGCCGTTGCCGGACTTCCAGAGCTCGACCGTGGCGATGGTGAGCAGGCCATCGACGATGAGGGGCCAGATCCAGGCCGTCGTCTCGTCGGCGCCGAAGCGGAGGGCGAAACGGAGGTCGTGTCGATAGGACGCGAAGGCGGCGCCGAGGGCGACGAGTGCAGTGAAGAAGCACTGGACGCCGAGGGCGACGCTGTCGCGGGATGGCTTGGTCATCGCCGCCTCCGGCCGTATTCGACGAGCGTCAAAGTTGCGGAAATCTGCAGGTCAGAGGCAGGTGGAGCCGGGTGGTTGCTGTTCGTACCCGGTCGGGGGTACCCGCAGTAACCGAGCCCGTCTGACCCAGGTCAGGCGGGTTTTTTGGTGCGTGCTGACGTGGCGGTTGGGGGATCGATCTGCGGCTGGTGCCGCCGGCGCGCGATCGCCGGCCGGCGCAGAAGCACGACGGCCGTGGCGGTGAAGGCGTTGGCGGAGCCGCCCCGGCCTTGATGACCGAGCCCGTCTGATCCAGGTCAGGCGGGCAGGCCGTGGTCGTCGGTCTCGAGGACCTGGGTCTTGAACTTCGTCAGGAACGCCGTGAGCTCGCCGGTGACCGACTGGATGATCGTGCCGCCGTCCTGCCAGGTGCCGTCGAGGTGCTGGAACCGGCCCGGCGGGTCGCCCTGGTTGTAGTGGATGTCGTGCACGCCCAGGCCGTGGCTGTAGGGCGCGCCGAACACGGAGACCCGCCGGCAGTTCGCCAGCCGCTGCTCCAGGAGGTCCAGCGCGTTGTCCGCGGTGCTCTCGACCCAGCCGAACCGGGGCGAGCGCAGGATCCCGTTGACCACCGTGGCCAGCGGACTGGCAACCAGCGTCAGGCAGCCACGGCCGCGCAGCAGCGGGGACCGCAGGTAGTCCAGCGCGCCCGAGGTGGCATCGCGGGTGAGGCGGTGCCAGCCGGGGCCGAGGCCGGCGACCGGGGCGAACAACGTGCCGTCGAGGTTGCGGACTTCGCGGTACTGCACCGGAACCCCGCTCGGGGCCGACACGTCGACCGCGCATTCGTAGCGCCCCAGCGGCGCCTCCACGGTCATCTTGCCGTGGTACCAGGACCCGAAGTCGGTCGGGTCTTCGCGGGTGAACGAGATCAGCGTGCCGATCAGGACGCCGTAGTCGGCCAGCGGCATCGGGTTCTCCTCCCGGTCAGCGGAACAGCAGCCGCTGGCGGTAGCTGGGGGTCCTGCGGTCGTAGTAGCGGGCCGCCCAGCTGTCGTCGGGGACGAGGTGGGCGACGTCGGGGGAGTCGTCGCGGAGTTTCTGCCGGAGGTACCGGAAGTAGAAGTGGGTGAACAGCCGCATGAACTCGCCGAGGTAGATGTCGGCGACGCGGGTGTCGCCGCGGATGACGAGCATGTTCTCGTCGTTCTCGTGGACCGAGGCGTCGCTGAAGTTGCCCGAGCCGGTGATCACCAGGGGGTCGTCGCCGAGCGGGTCGGCGAGCAGGAACTTCGTGTGGGTGTAGCGGACGTGGAGGTTCAGGCCGGTCAGTTGTTCCTTGGTCCAGCGGTCGAGGATGTCGGTGCTCAGCAGCGACCCGACGGCGACCTTGACGTCGTTGTCGCGGGTGAATTCGACGTCGCCGCTGTCCGGCGGTTCTTCGAGCACGAGGTAACGCAGCACGTCGGACTCGGCGGCGATGGCCTCGGCGATCTTGTCGTGCACTCCGAACGCCGCGGTCATGAAGAACGACTTCTTCGCGCGCCCCGCAACGCCCGCGTACCAGTCGATCAGGTCGAGGGTGGTTCTCGGGCTGAGGACGGGCGAGATCCCGGTCGGCGGCGGCGTGGCCGGCGTGGGGGTGGCACTGGTGTTGGCGGGCCGGATCTCGTCGTAGCCGGGGTCCGCGGACAAGCGGGTCCAGTAGGCCAGGTACTCGGCGGCGACCGCGGGGTCGCGGACGAGGTGCCCGACGTTGGACTGCCCGAACAGGCCACCCCAGGTGATGTTCGTCGAGCCCGTCCAGACGGCCTGCGGAGTGCCGTCGTGCAGCAGGATCAGGAACTTGTTGTGCGAGATGGCGCTGTTGGTCTTCCGGGGGATCATGCACGCGTCCAGGCCGGCCGCGGCGATGGCCGGTTCCGACTGCTGCCAGACCTTGGCGCGCTTCGGATCCGTGCTCGCCCGGCCGCGCCGGTCGTAGACCAGCTTGACGTCGGCGCCGCGATCCACGGCGGCTTTCAGGGCGTCCAGGACACGCGGGTAGGAGAACTCGTAGACCGAGCCACGCAGCGCGTACCCGGGCCCGGTGGCCGAGCCGATGAACTTCAGGAGGGCTTCCTCGAGGCCGCGGGAGAGCCAGTCGTAGGCGGGATCGCCGCGGTCGCCGTCGCGCGGCGGGCGGCCGAATTCCTGCGCGTAGGCCTGGCTGGCGGCGACCCCGCGGTTGAAGTGGACGGCGTGGGTGCCCGTGTCGACCGGTTCGGTGTGGACGGACACCGTGACCTCGCGGCGCACCACCAGGTTCTTCGGGGCGCCGTACAGGGCGACGACGCGGTACTCGTAGTCGTGGTCGGGCTCGGCGGTGTAGTCGCCCCACTGGAAGGACTGCAGCGGGTGGTCGCGCAGGCTGACCGAGGTGCCGGGCGGGATCCCGCGGGAGGTTTCCTCGAACACCTTCAGGCCGCGGAGCCAGTAGCGCTCCTTCTTGGCGCGGTCGGTGCGCTCGATGGCGAAACCGAGGAGGTTCTTGGTGAATCGCTTCGGCAGGTCGATCCCGAACAGCACGACGTAGGATCCGGCCACGGCATGGACTTGCAACGAATCGGCGGTGTTGCGGCTCCGCATGGTCGTGCCTCCACCCCCGCCGACCCCCGGGGGCCGGCGAATCTCTCCCGGCACTCAAGGGTCGCGTCGCGCACCGAGGTCGTTACGCCCGCGCCGCGATTCGGTTGCGGCCGAGGGTTTTCCGATGCTTCGACGTCGATCAATTGTTCGATTTTGCGAACGCGTCGCCGGAACGCTCGTGGTGTCGGGCACAGGCCAGGACTTGTCCTATGAGGACTTCCCCGGCTCCGGGCCGGTGTCACGCGAAGGAAAGCCGCAGGTCACGGCTCCGGGGTTGGGTGCGGGTCCGCCGGTGCCGGTCCGCGCGGGCCGGAATCCCGCGCGACACAACAGAGTTAAGCTGCTTCCGCTGTTTGGATTTGTGCGGCTTTGGTAATACCCTGTGCGCTGTCGGCCGTTGGGCCTGACGGGTAGTTCCACTACGGAGGACTGGAATGACGAACAAGGCCCAGCTGATCGAGGCGCTGTCGGAGCGTCT